>JASHVY010000605.1 GCA_030044345.1 Acetobacteraceae bacterium
CGAGCGGCAGCCAATCCATGAGCATGACCGCGTCAGCCTCAACCATCCTTTGCTGGGGCGCGCCATGGCCATGATCGAGGACGGGATCGGCGAGAAGCAGCATCCGGCCGAGGTGGCGGCCGCGCTCGGCATCTCGCTTCGCCAGTTGCAGCGCTTGTTCCGCGCCCATCTCGGCGAAAGCCCGGCTTCGTTCATCAAGACGCTGCGATTGAAACGGGCGCAGACCATGCTGCAAATGATGAAAATGCCGGTGACCGAAGTGGCGGTGGCCTGTGGTTTCGGCTCCGGCGCCTATTTCGCCAATGCCTATCGCGTCCATTTCGGCTATTCGCCGCGCGCCGAGCGCCAGATCCGGGCGATGGCCGATATTTCGCCGCGCAGCGCCGGAGTGCTTTCGTGAGCGCGCTCTCGTGATTGGGGGCGCCGAGGCGCTGTTCCGGCCGCTCACCATTCGTGGGGTGGTGATCCGCAACCGGTTGATGAGCACGAGCCATGCGCCGGGCTATGGAAGCGACGGCAAGCCGCAGGAGCGGTATCAGCTCTATCACGCGGAGAAGGCGAAGGGCGGCATCGGGCTCACCATGTTCGGCGGTTCCTCCTCCGTCGCGCTCGATAGCCCGGCCACCCCCTGGAACCAGATTTCGGTCGCCGATGACAGCGTCATTCCCTATTTCCAGCAATTCGCCGAGCGCGTGCATATCCATGGCGCGAAGCTGATGATCCAGCTCACCCATATGGGGCGGCGGACGCGCTGGGATACCGAGCACTGGTTGCCGACCATCTCCTCCTCGCCCTGGCGCGAACCGGCGAGCCGTTCCATCCCGCGGGAGATGGAGCAGGAGGATATCGACCGGGTGATCGCCGATTTCGCCGCGGCCGCGCGGCGCGCGCGGGATGGCGGGCTGGATGGCTGCGAGATTTCGGCGGCGCATGGGCATCTGGTCGATCAGTTCTGGTCGCCTTCGGTCAATCATCGGACCGATTCCTATGGCGGGCCGCTTCTGAACCGCATGCGCTTCAGCTTCGAGATTCTCGAGGCGATGCGCGCTTCGGTGGGCGATGATTTCGTCATCGGCATCCGGATGTCGGGCGATGAGCTGCTCGCCGAAGGGCTGAGCCACGAGGAATGCGTTTCGATCGCGGCGGAGCATGCGCGACGCGGGCTGGTCGATTTCGTCAATGTGGTCGGCGGCCAGGCGCGCGATCATCTCGCCCATGCCGTTTCGCTGCCGAACATGGCGTTTCCGGTCGCACCCTTCCTCTACCTTGCCAGCGCGGTCCGGCGCGAGGTGGAGGTGCCGGTGTTTCATGCCCAGCGCGTGACCGATCTCGCCACCGCCGCGCGGGCCGTGGCGGAAGGCCATGTCGATATGGTCGCGATGACGCGGGCGCATATCGCCGATCCGCATCTTGCGAAGAAGCTTCAGGAAGGGCGGGTTGACGATATCCGCCAATGCGTGGGCGCGGGCTATTGCATCGACCGGATCTATACCGGGGCGGATGCGCTCTGCATCCAGAACGCGGCGACCGGGCGTGAGGCGACGATGCCGCATGTCATCGCGAAAGCCGAACACAAGCGCAGGATCGTGGTGGTGGGTGGTGGCCCGGCCGGGCTGGAAGCGGCGCGGGTGAGCGCCGAGCGCGGGCATGATGTGGTTTTGTTCGAGCGCGAAAGCAGCCTGGGCGGGCAGATCAACATCGCGGCGAAGGCCGGATGGCGCGAGGCGCTCTCCGGGATTCCGCGCTGGCTTGCCGGGCAGGTGCGGAAGCTCGGCGTCGATGTGCGGCTCGGCGTGGAGGCGGACGGGGCGATGGTGCTGGCCGAGGCGCCCGATATCGTCATCGCCGCGACCGGTGGGCGGCCCAATCGGGGCTTCATGCCGGGCGCCGATCTCGTCGTGACGACGGCTGACGTTCTGCGCCAGGGAATGGAGTTCGGCGGCTCGGTGCTGCTCTATGACGGGATGGGCCAGCACAATGGCGCATCCTGCGCGGAATATATCGCGCGGCGCGGGGCGCTCGTCGAGCTCGCCACGCCGGACCGGATGGCGGCGGAAGAAGTGGGCACCACCAACCAGCCGGTGCATCTGCGCGAGATCTATAAGCTCGGCGTGATCATCTCGCCCAATCTCGATCTTCTGGAAGTGCGGCGGGAGGACAACCGGTTGGTTGCCGTGTTGAGGAACACCATGAGCCTTGCGGAAGAGGAGCGGGTGGTCGATCACGTGGTGGTGGATTTCGGCACGCTGCCCGTCGATGAATTGTATGGCGAGCTCAAAGACGCATCGGTCAATCGCGGGCAGATCGATCTCGCCGCCCTGGTGGCAGGAAGGGCGCAGCCGCATCTCGATCGACGAGAGCGTGATGACCGAAGGTGGGATCACCGAAGGTCTGAATCACGCGAGAAAACAATAACCGAGAGCGGTTCGCGTGAGCTGATGCGAACGCAAACCGCTCCCGGTTTCGCGCTCTATCGCATCGGTGATGCGGCCGCGGGGCGGAACATCCACGCGGCGATCTATGATGCGTTGCGTCTCTGCAAGGATTTCTGAGCCGCGATGGCGCCGGGAGCGTGGCTGATCGCGCTGGCATGGGGCCTGCTGGCGTTTCTGGCGATCGAGGTCGCGCGGCTGGCCGCCCTATGGCGGCGCGGGGAAACGGCGCGCGTGAACTGGATTGCCGGGCTCGCTTCGCTGCCGCGGCGCTATCTGGTGGATGTCCATGCGATTGTCGGCCGCAAGCCGGATGCGGCGCGGATGCATCAGGCGATTGCCGGCGGGCTGCTCGGCGGGACCGTTCTGCTCCTTCTCGGCGTGGTGCCGGCATTGCGGGCGAGCCCGCTTTATTGGGTGCTGGTCGCGATCGCATTCGCAATTGCCGTTGTGGGTGCGGTTCTGGTCGCGCGACGGCGGCGAGCAGTGCGGCCGGCCTATTTGTCGGGCGGGGCTTTCACGCTTCTGCCGGTTTTTCTTAGCACCTATGCGATCGGCGCGCTGATTGCCGCG
>JASHVY010000606.1 GCA_030044345.1 Acetobacteraceae bacterium
GGATCTATCGTCGATTTCATTGCCGCGCGGCAAACCGATCCGCCGGCGCGGGCAACAGGGTTGGGAGAGAACACGATGAGCTTCGGTACCATGCGTCCGGATCCGACCTTCTACCCGTCACCCCGTCTGGCGATGGAAGCTCCGCGCGAGCTTCTCGCCTATGTCGCGCTGCTCCGACCCGATCGGCGTGAGCCCGATGCGCTCGCCGTCGTCGATCTCGACCCGGCCTCCCGCGGGTACGGAACGATGGTCAACCTTCTTCCGCTCAGTCATCCCGGCGATGAGCTTCATCATTTCGGCTGGAATGCCTGCAGCTCCATGCTCTGCCCGCTGACGGGGCATCCTTTCACGGAGCGGCGCTATCTCATTGTCCCCGGCCTACGCTCCTCGCGCATCACCATCATCGATACGAAGCCTGATCCGTTGCATCCTCGCATCATCAAGGAGATCCCGCCCGAGGAGGTGATACGGAAGACCGGTTATTCCCGTCCTCACACCGTGCATTGCGGCCCCGAAGGCGTCTATATCAGCACGCTCGGCGCACGCGGTGAGCGGGGCGATGAGGGGGTGCCCGGCATTTTCCTTCTCGATTGCGAGAACTTCGAGATTCGCGGCCAATGGGAAATGGATCGCGGTCCGCAGACGCTCGGCTATGATTTCTGGTGGAATATTCCGCACGATTACATGATCTCCTCCGAATGGGGTCTGCCGCCCCAGTTCGAGAATGGGCTGGTCGGAGAGGATCTGCTCGCCAACCGCTATGGCCATCGCCTGCATTTCTGGGATCTCCGCGGCCGGCGACACATCCAAACGATCGATCTTGGCGCCAATCACCAGATGGCGCTCGAAGTCCGCCCGGCGCACAATCCCAAGAGCGATCATGGTTTTCTCGGCGTGGTCGTCGATACGACGAATCTCGAAAGCTCGATCTGGACGTTCTGGCGCGAGCGCGGGGTGTTTCATGCGCGCAAGACGATCACCATTCCTCCCGAACCGGCCGATCCCACACATTTGCCGGATCTTCTCAAGTCCTTCAGCGCGGTGCCGCCGCTGCTCACCGATATCGATCTTTCGCTCGATGATCGTTACCTCTATGCATCCTGCTGGGGCATCGGCGAGCTTCGGCAGTATGACGTGAGCGACCCGCTGGCGCCGCGCCTCGCCGGCTCGGTGCGGCTCGGTGGCATCACGCGCGCGACCCCGCACGCATCGGGCAGATCTTTCGCCGCCGGACCGCAAATGGTGGAGATCAGCCGCGACGGCAAGCGCGTCTATTTCACCAACTCGCTCTATAGTTCTTGGGACGATCAGTTCTATCCCGCCGGCGTGCCCGGCAGGATGGCCATGGCGCATGTCGGCGACGAGGGCGGAATCGCGCTCGATCCCGACTTCCTGGTCGAGTTTCCCGCGGGCTATCGCGCGCATCAGGTCCGCCTGGAAGGCGGGGACTGCTCGACCGAAAGCTTCTGCTTCGCCTCCGCCTGAGGGCCGGATGAGCGGCCTCACCTTCTGGGCGATGATTGCGGCCATGGGCGTCTATCAGGGTATCAATCCGCCCATGGGCTGGCTCTACGCGGTCGGCCGGGGGTTGGAGCGGGGGTCCGCCACTTCGGTCCTTTCCGGCACGAGCACTTTCGCGACGGGACATTATCTCTCGATGCTCGTTCTCGCGATTCCCGTCGCGCTCGCGCTCGCGTTCGTGCACACCGATCCGATGCTGATCGCGCCCTGGTCCGGCATCGCGATGATCGCGTTCGGCTTCTACAAGCTCGTCCGGCCGCGGCATCCGCTTCTGCTCGCGCGCATTCCCCCGACCCGACCGATGTCATGGTCCTTCGTGATGGCGGCCCTTCATTGCGGTTCGCCGATCATGATGCTGGCGCCGCTCGCGAGTGTGCTGGCGCTCTTCACCATCCGCAGCGCCGATCCGGCAATCGGCACGCGTCTCTTCTGGTTCACGGGCGCCGCCCTGCTCATCTCGGGCGTGATGGCGGCGAGCCTCTTCGCAACGGCCACCGTGATCGCGCTCTTCGTTCATCGCCGCCTTGGCCTCCGCGCCTTGACCCGAGTCTGGATCAATCTCGATGCCGGCTGGGCGGTGATTTTCATGCTGATGGGCGCGATGGCGCTCGATATGAGCTCGGGCGGCGCGATGTAGAGCCGAGGCTTTGGAGCGTGATGATTTTAGGTCATCATGCTTTGCTTTCTCGATCAATTTCATGGCTTCCCCTTGGGCTTTGACGGATCGCTTCGTGCCGGGGTCCCCGCGAACGTGTTCGCGGGGTGCCCCGATCCATCAGAAGCCATATTGATCTAACGCGCCTGGGCGCTCGCCTCGCTCCGCACCGCGCCGACCCGCGCAGCGAGGGAAGCGGCCATGAATTCGTCGAGATCGCCGTCGAGCACGGCGGCCGGATTGCCCTTCTCCACCCCGGTGCGCAGGTCCTTCACGAGCTGGTAGGGGGCGAGGACATAGCTCCGGATCTGGTGGCCCCAGCCGATATCCGTCTTCTGACTGGCTGCCGCGGCGGCGGCCTCCTCGCGCTTCTGCAACTCCCGTTCATAGAGCCGCGCGCGGAGCATCTGCATCGCAATCGCGCGATTGCGGTGCTGGCTGCGGTCGGTCTGGCAGGCGACGACGATCCCACTCGGGATATGGGTGATGCGGATCGCGCTCTCGGTCTTGTTCACGTGCTGGCCGCCGGCACCGGAGGAGCGGTAGGTGTCCACCTTGAGATCCGCATCGTTGATCTCGACCTCGATTGTCTCGTCCACGACCGGATAGACCCAGACGCTGGCAAAGCTCGTCTGCCGCCGCGCGTTGGCATCGAACGGGCTGATTCGCACCAGCCGGTGCACGCCGGCCTCGGTCTTGAGCCAGCCATAGGCGAAGGGGCCCGAGACTTGCAGCGTCACTGATTTGACGCCCGCCTGCTCGCCCGGGCTCTCCTCGAGAAGCTGGACCTTGTAGCCATGCTGCTCGGCCCAGCGGACATACATCCGCATCAGCATCTCCGCCCAATCCTGCGCCTCGGTCCCGCCGGCGCCGGCATTGATCTCCAGATAGGCGTCGTTGCTGTCTGCCTCGCCGGCGAGCAGGCTCTCGGCTTCCCGCCGCTTTGCCTCGGCAAGCAGAGATTCCAGCGCCGCCTCGCCCTCTCTCGCAACCGATGCATCGCCCTCCGCCTCAGCGAGTGCGATGAGTTCCTTCGCGTCCTCCGCCTCGGTCTCGATACGGCGGACAGCGTCGATCCCCTCGGCAAGGTGCGTGCGCTCGCGCATCAGGGCCTGGGCAGCAGGGGGATCGTCCCACAGGGCGGGGTCTTCCGCCCGCGCGTTCAATTCGGCGAGACGGGTGGTCGCGGCATCCCAGTCAAAGATGCCTCCTCAGCAGAACCAGCGATTGCTGGATCTGCTCGTGCGTTGTGTCGGTTTCGGCGGACATGGCGAGTGGATGCGCGGAATTCGGCCTTGAGGTCAATAGAGGCCGCTGCTCATCCCGGCATCCATGTTGGGAGCGCCATTGGCGCTCGCGGCCTGGGTAGCGTCGGGCGCGGCCGGCCCTGAAGGCCCACTGCCATCCCCGGCCACCACGGTTCCTGGGGTCTGGCCGGTCTTGAAGGCATCGGTCGCCTCACCGTCGACAGTGCTGAAGCTTTCCATAATCAGGCCGGGCGGCATCTTCCAATCGAGCACCGGGCGATCGGCGAGCGCCACTTTCATGAAGTGGTTCCAGATCGGCCCGGCAGCCGTGGCGCCGACGACATTCGGTCCCAGGCTCCGCGGGGTGTCGAAGCCCACCCAGACAATGGTGACGAGGTTCGGCGTGAAGCCGTTGAACCAGGCATCATTGTCTTCGTCTGTGGTGCCGGTCTTGCCGGCGACCGGCCGGTTGATCCCCTGGCCGGCGATCGTTCCGGTGCCACGCAGGACGACGCCGCGCAGCATGGTGACAAGCTGAAAGGTGCTCGCCGCATCGGCGATGCGCGGCTGGTTGATGGCGAGATCGGGTGGATCATTCTGGCTGCCGCCCGCACAATTGTTGCAGCTCAGGTCCGGAGCGCGCCAGATCACCTTGCCCTCGGGATCCGAGATCGTGTCGATCAGGGTTGGCGTCACCTTGCGGCCAAGTTCGTCGAAGGAGGCATAGGCGCCGGCCATCCGCATCACGGTGGTATCGAGCGCGCCGAGCACCGCCGGATAATAGAGCGGGAACTTGTCCACCACGCCGAACGCCTCGGCGGTCTTGGCGACATTGGCGAGCCCGACCGTCTGGGCCACCCGCAGCGTGGCGAGATTGACCGACTGCTCGAGCGCCACCTGCATCGAGATCGGCCCCATGAAGCCGGGGTCGAAATCGCTCGGCCGCCATAGCCCGTCCTCTCCCCACATGACGATGGGCGCGTCGAGGAATTGCTGGCTCGGCGGAATCCCCTGCTCGAGCGCAGTGAGAAAGGTGAAGGGCTTGAAGCCGCTGCCCGGCTGGCGCTCGGCATCGATGGCGCGGTTGAACTGGCTCTGCGCGAAGCTCCAGCCGCCGACCATGGCGAGCACCCGCCCGGTGTGCGGATCGAGCGAGACGAGCGCTCCCTCCACTTCAGGGATCTGCATCAGGTTCAGCACC
>JASHVY010000607.1 GCA_030044345.1 Acetobacteraceae bacterium
GCATGCGCCACTGGCAACCGGTCTGCGCGATGTAGAAGATAGCGTTCACAACCTCCCGCAGGCTTGTCTCTCGCGGCCGCCCGCATCTCGCCGGTGATGGCATGTACGGCTCGATCACTGCCCATTCGGCGTCGGTGGTATCGCTTGCATAGCGCCGCCCATCGCGTCGATACTTGCCGCGCGTGATCTCGGTCCAGGCCATGACGTGACTCCCGTCGTCTTCGCAAACAACGAGAGAATCGCAGCCGCCGGGGTCACGCAACCAAGCCGCTAACATGATGATATAATTTACAATTCCGTTGGCAGGCCGTTTCGGGTCAGCCTCTTAGAGGCCGCGGCGGGAGCGATCGACGGCGAAGATAAGAGTATTCAGCCGTCCGCTCTCTCTCCCGCGATGGCGCCATGAGAACGAGGGCGTTTCCCACTGTTCCAATCACGATGTAAATGGAATAATTCTCCCGTTTTCGGCGATGAACCTCTTGAAACCTTGGTGCTTGACGTGAGGAGGCGCCGATCACCTCGACGTTTCATCGGACGAACCGAAGAACGATACCCTTTCGACTTGGTGCCATACATTCGCAGATCCAGGAGAAGTCATGCGTTTCCTTTCTGCCGCCACCAGTGGCCTGCTGGTCGCTCTGGCTGTTGCTCGGGCCGATGCCGCGGTACCCAATTCGATCACCGTGTTGCTCGGTCCGGCGATCGGCTATCTGCTGGGCCAAAGCGATTTATGCGGATGGAACCTGAACGATAGAATTCGCACGACGTATCAGAACGATTTACAGCAACTCGGAATGACGGAAACGCAGAAGGCCACAGTCTGGTCGGACGCAAAAGCACGTGAGACGAAGCTGAACGCCCTGCCCGCGCAGGCGAAAGCCGGCATGAAGGCGGGTGTATGCACCTCTGCTATGCGTGCTGAGATCGAGCGCGAACTCGCAGAGTAGTCATTTGGACTAACACGCATGCGCAAGCGACCCTGGCGTGAGCTCCGAAAGTTGAAGGCCCAGGCGGCGTGGAAACGGTCGGCGGATCGACCACCAATGAACGAGCCTCCTATCGGGCTGCACAGTCAGCCCGACAGGAGGCTAAAAGCAGAGATTCTTTGGTTGGCCGACGGAAGCGGCATACGCTCTTGGTTGGGCGCCCTCACGGCCTGGTGGATGGCCCACGCGAGCCGGGTGGGATCGGCGAAGGCCTGATGGGCGAGATGATGCGCCTTGAGGTCCCGCCAGACGCCTTCGATGTCCCAGACGCAGGACTGGGCCCTTGGGGCCGGACAGATCGGCAGGGACGAATTGACTGGGGTGCCGGGCTTTCGAAGGATGGAAGCCCATGACGAAGCACCGATCCCATAGTGTCGAGTTCAAGCGCCAGGTCGCCCCAGGTCGCCCAGAAATTTGTGAGTGGGGAGACGCGACATGGCCTGGCGAAGCGGCACGACGACGGGCGGAGCTCAGAAGTTTCCCCGGGCGACCTCGGTGAGGATCAGCTTGTCCAGGGTCAGGTCCGATACCGCCCGCCGCAATCGAGCGTCCTTCACCTTGAGCTCCTTCAGCCGCTTGACCTGGTCGGTCTTCATCCCACCGTACTCCGCCCACCCGCGGAAATACGTCGTCTCCGTCACCACGATCGACTTGATCGCCTCGGTGATCGACCAGCCTTGCGCCGTCAGGACCTCAACCTGACGAAGCTTCACAACAATCTCCTCAGGCTTGTGCCGTCTCCGTGCCTTGGCCCAGGGCTAATGCTTCGCATGCGGAAAAAGCTCAACGTCGAAAGAGGTTGCAGCCGTGCTGTAGGAGAGTATCCTGACGGCGTTGATGGGAATGGGGTTTCCCGAAACCGCCCGCAAGGGCTGATAACTCCTACCGCGGTTTGCGGCGGGAGTGTGCCCTAAACCCGCCGCCGGAGGCGGGTTTTTTCTTGGCCTGTTTCCGCCCGCGCGATGGGAGTCGATGCGTGGGAGGAAGCGATGGCTGGTCGTCAGAACACGACGATCGTTCACCGGGTTGGTTTTCCCGCATCGGGATTTGTTTCCGCTTGCTGCGTACCGCAGCTGCCCAAATCACTCTGATGCCGGAGAGCCCCCGATGACAGTCGACAAGTCTCACCTGCTCGGCCGACACGTAACTGTCGGCGCCGATCGGGCGTCACACCGGTCGTTCCTCTATTCGATGGGGCTGACTGGGGAGCAAATCAACCGACCATTGGTCGGGATCGTGACCACCTGGAACGAAGCGGCGCCGTGCAACATTGCGCTGGTCGGCCTCGCCTGCTGCGACAAGTCGCTGCCCGGACCGATGGTGGTGATGCTCCGGCTCAATGTGCCGTCGGTTTTCATGTATAGGGGATCGATCCTGCCCGGCCGCTTCAAGGATAGAGATGTCACGATTGGCGACGTGTTCGAGGGTGTCGGCGCGCACAACGTAGGGGCGCTCTCCGACGAAGAGCTGCGCGAACTCGAATGCGTCGCATGCCCGTCGGCGGGTTCGCGTGGCGACCTCTTCACCGCCAACACAATGGCTTGCGTTTCCGAAGCGATTGCTCTGGCGCTGCCTGGTTCAGCCGGGGCGCCAGCTCCGTACGACTCCTGCGACGCCTATGCCGAGGCATCCGGCCAAGCAGTCATGGAACTCCTCCGTCGGAACATCCGGCCGCGCGACATCGTGACCCGTGAAGCGGTCGAGAATGCGGCGATGGTGGTAACCGCAGCCGGGGGTTCGACCAACGGCGGTCTACACATCCCGGCCATCGCACACGAGGCGGGGATTGAATTCACGCTGCACGATTTCGGCAGGATCTCGGAGAAAACGCCCTGTCTCGGCGATTTGAAGCCCGGCGGCCGCTATGTCATGAAGGATCTGCATGATATCGGCGGCGTGCCGATTTTGATGAAGGCGCTTTTGGACGGCGGCTACCTACACGGTGACTGCCTGACGGTGACCGGCAAGACGGTCGCCGAGAACTTGCGCTCCGTGGATTTTCGGACCGGGCAGGACGTCGTAGCACCGACCTCGCGGCCTTTGGCCGCAACCGGTGGCCATGTCGTCTTACGGGAAAATCTCGCGCCACAAGGCGGACTCATCAAGGTGGCGGGAATGAAGTCCGCGGTGCGGTTCAGAAGGCCGGCGCGCTGCTTTGATTGCGAGGAGGACGCTTTCGCTGCGGTCACCTCGCTTCGCTACAAGGAAGGCGATGTCTTCATCATTCGCTATGAGGGACCGCGCGACGGGTCCGGCATGCCCGAGATGCTGTCCACCACGGCCGCGCTCTACGGCCAAGGAGTGGACGAAAAAGTCGAGCTGATTACCGACGGCCGCTTCTCCGGCACAACACACGGCTTTTCGATCGGCCACGTCGGCCCGGAGGCAGCGGTCGGCGGCCCCATCGCACCAATCAGCAATGGCGACATGATCACTATCGATACCGAAGCCGGCACACTCGATGTTGCCCTCAGCGAGGCCGAGCTTGCCGAGCGCCGCCGCACCTGGAGGCCTCGGCAGAACGATTATCAATCCGGCGCGCTGTGGCGCTACGCGCAGACGGTCGGTGACGCCGAGAAG
>JASHVY010000608.1 GCA_030044345.1 Acetobacteraceae bacterium
GCGATGGCGATGGCGAGCAGCACCATCGGAATGGCGAAGAGCACGTCGAGCACGCGCATCACCACCTCACCTACGGCGCGATGGTAGAAACCGCCGATCAGCCCGAGCACCAAGCCCACCGCGGCGGCGACCGTGACAGGGATGATAGCCTCGGGAAAGGCGAGGCGGGCGCCAAAGAGGATGCGGGCCAGCAAGTCCCGCCCCTGCATGTCGGTGCCAAGCAGATGGCCCATGGACAACGGCGGAACGAGGATCGCGTTGTCGTCACCCTCGGTGGGATCGTATGGCGACAGCAGCGGCGCAAAGATCGCCGCAAGGAACGTGAGCAACAGTACGATAAGACCGACCACCGCCATGCGATCGCGCAAGAAGGAGGCCAGCGCCTGTCGCGTGGCCGAGCGTGGTGCGGCGGGAACTGCGGCGGCAGCAACAGTCGTGCCTGCTGTGCTCACGCCCGCGCCTCACGGGGATCGAGCGCTATACGCGCGAGGTCAGCGGCGAGATTGACCAGGATGAAGACGGCCGAGACGATCAGCACGGCGGCCTGCATCGTCACGTAGTCGCGCGCCTGGATCGACGAATAGATCAGATAGCCGAGGCCGGGCCAGCCGAACACCACCTCCACGAACAGCGCACCGCCGAACAGGAAACCCACCTGCAGGCCTGTGATGTTGATCGCGTCCGGCAGGATGTTGCGGAACGCATGGACGACCACCTGCCGCCATCGCGGCAGGCCGCGCGCACGGGCGGCGAGAATGTACGGCTGCACCAGCGCTTCGAGCATGCCTGAACGTACGATGCGCGCAATGACGGCAAGGGAGATGATGGAGTTGGCGAAGGCCGGAAGGATGAGGTGTTTCAGCACCACCGGCACGGAACTCGATCCGACCAACGAGGTCATGCCAAGCGCGGGTAGCCAGCCGAGACGGATCGCGAACAGGTAGCTCAGCAGCAGGCCGATCCAGAACACTGGTGCGCTGGCGCCGATCAGCGTAATCAGCATCGCCAGCCGGTCGAACAGGCTGCGGTTGTAGAGGGCGGTCGTGATCCCGATCGCAAGTCCCAGCACTACCGCGTAGACAAGGCTGCCCGCAGTCAGGATCAACGTGTGTTCGAGCTTGGGGATCAGCAGACCCGAGACCGGCACATGGAACTCGGTGGACATGCCGAAATTGCCGGAAACGGCGCGCTTCAGCCACATCCAGTATTGCTCGGGCAGCGGTCGATTCAATCCGAGCTCCTTGGTGACGGCAGCAACCGCCTTCGGATCCGACGCCGCCATGCCGAGCATCGCGACCGCCGGGCCCCCGGGAACCAAGTGCAGCAGGGCGAAGGTGACGAGCGAGACGCCGATCAGCGTTGGGACGACAGAGACGACGCGCTGGACGACGTAGCGAAGCACGCAGGGTGGCCCGGCCGCCCGGCTAACTCTGCACCCAGACCTTCTTGAAGTCCCACCACCAATCGGAGGAATGCACGAAGTTCTTGACCTTGGGCGAGATCACGACAGGTGCGAGATCGTTGACGATCGGCAGCAGCCACAACTCCTGTGCGTTCAGCACATCGACCGCACGGTATTTGGCGATCGCCGTCTGCTCATCCAGCGCCGAGTTCGCTTCGTCGAGCAGACCGTCAAAGCGGGTGTCTTTCTGATGACCCACATTGAGCACCGAGGTGGTGCGCAGCGGCAGGTTCGGCCAGTAGATCGAGGTCATGCCCCAGGATTGTTGGTTCATTCCGATACCCGCCGGCATGCCGGCGGCCCAGGCGTGCAAGTAAGTGATCCACTCCATCGTCTGGAGCTTGATCTTGATTCCGATGCTTGCCGCGTCGTTCGCAATCCACTCCGCCATCGCTACCGGGTCCATCTCGCCGGAGCCGCCTGTAGGGATCTGGAAGGTGGTCTCAAACCCTTTTTCGAAGCCGGCATCCGCCAAAAGCTTCTTGGCAGCCTTGATATCGTGCTCGGGATAGCCGGCCTTATCGGTCCATGCCGGGCAGGTGCGGCCGTTGACGCTGACCGCCGGAAGCGCAGTGCCCTTCATCAGCAGCTTGGCCATTGCCGAGCGGTTGATCGACATGAAGAATGCTTGGCGAACGCGCCGATCCTTCCAGTACGGCTCGTTCGCATTGAGCTGCAGATACCAGAGATGCGGGTTCGGTCGGGCGGTCACGATGAAGCCATCGCGCTGCAGCCCGGCAATCTCCTGGGCCGGCGGGGCAAAGATCACATGCGCTTCGCCGCCACGCAGTGCGGCTACGCGCGTCGCCGAATCGGTCAGCGCCTTGAAGATGATCTTGTCGGCCTTCGCCGCCTTTGACGGATTCCAGTATTTTGGATTCTTCACGATGGTCAACTGATCACCGGGCGACTGGCTCTCGAACAGGAACGGGCCAGTGCCGACCGGATGCGCCGCGATCGCGGGCGTGCCACCTTTCTTCCAGACGGTCGGGCTGCACATGCCCATCGTGCCCAAGCCCGATTCCGGCATGGCACTGACGAACGGTGCGAAGGGCTTGGCCAGCTCGAACACCACCGTATAGCGATCTGACGCGCTTATGTTCACCACCTGCGCCGGGTTCCAAAACCAAGAGCGGACTGCCGCGGCGGTCGCATCAAACTGCGGCGGATTCTGCCGCCCGAGCCTGCTCTGATCCCATTGCCGCCCGACGTTCCAGATCACTGCGTCCGCGTCGAAGGGCGTGCCATCGCTGAAGGAAATCCCGTCCTGAAGGTGGAACGTATAAGTCTTGCCATCTGCCGAGGGGTCGATGGATTTGGTGATTCGCGGGGTAATCGGGTCGACCAGCCCGCTCGGGTTGTCCATGTCGCGCGAGACCAGGGATTCGTAAATCTGGTAGAGGCAGGTGCGCCAGGTTACGGCACCGGTACCAAGACACGGATCCAGTACATCCCAGTTGGATTCCTGGCCCACCACCAGAGTGCCGCCCGACCCTTCCTGCACGGGCCCTTCCACGGGGAAACCGGCATCCGCCGCCATGGCCGATGTGGCGCGCAGCATCGCGCCAATCGCAGTCATCGAAAGACCCATGGCGGCGGCGCGTAGGGTGAAGTCGCGCCGCGAGAGTTTGCCGTGCACTAAGTCGGTGAGCGCCTCATCGATCCCCTGGCCCAATTTTTGTCCCTCCGCTGTGCGGCTCCCGGTCGCGTTTCAATTTCGCAGCTCTCATACTGTGAGCGTGACTCTCAGACGATGATCATGATAAGCAGCATCCGTGGGTACCCGCAAGCACTACAGTCACCGTCTCTGGCGGACTCTCATCGTCTTTCGAAAGCTTGGATGCGCGTCGCGAAACTGGGGCCGCGGGCGGGGGTGGCCGCGGCGCGGCGCATGCAGGCCGGCATAGGGAGCGGCATGCGGACACTCGACCGAATCACTGCCATCGTGGACGCCGTCGCGGCCGCGCCAGGAACAACTCCGGCCGCTGTCGCACGACAGCTCGATCTGCCGCTACCCACCGTCAGCCGGCTGATGCGCATATTGGCGCAGCGGCGCTATTTGCAGGCGGAGGGGGCTGCCAACGGCTATGCGCTCGGCGGTCGTCTCCTTGAACTCGGCTACGCCGCGCGGCCAACGCATCTGCTGCAGCTCCTGGTGCCGGAGATGGAGCGACTGCGCGACGCGATTGACGAGACCGTGTCGCTGCATGTCCGCTCCGGCAACCAGCGTGTGTGCGTTTGCGAAGTCCAGAGCAGTAAGTCGCTGCGTCGTGTCGTGCCTGTCGGGCTCATGGTGCCGCTTCATCTCGGCGCAACCGGCCTTGCCTTGCTGGCGTTTTTACCCGCCCCCGTCCAACGGTCCTATATCTCCGCACTCGGTCACGACGAGGGGGCGGAACTTCGCCTGTGGGCCGAAATCGAGCTGGTGCGCGAGCGCGGCTGGGCCATGGCTGAAGACTCCTGGATCAACGGCATCGCGGGCCTTGCCGCGCCGGTGAAGAAGGGCGGCGCGGTCGTGGCGTCGCTCGCGGTGTCTGGGCCGACATTTCGCTGGAACAGTGCCGTGATGCTGGGAAAAACGGAGCTTGTGGTTGCGGCGGCACATCGCGCCTCTGCGGGGCTGGACGGCAATCCCGCCCAGCTCGCCAGGGGAGTGGACCACCGCTGATCTAGAAAATGTTATGCACTTCGATGAAG
>JASHVY010000609.1 GCA_030044345.1 Acetobacteraceae bacterium
GCGGATCCGGGCATCGCCTCTTCCTCGGCTTCCGCCCCTATCGCCGCGGCGCCGCCTTCCTGCACGGACGCCCATGAGCGACTTCGCTTGAGCGACTTCACCTTCGACTGGGGGCGTGAGGCGCGCACCGGCGTCGCCGAGGCCGTGCTCTGCGAGCCGAAGACACCGGCGCAGATCGCCGCGATCCTCGGCGAAGCCGCGGGGAACGGCGCCCGCCTGTTGCTCACACGGCTCGCCCCGGAGCAGCACGATGCCCTGCCCGCTTCGCTGCGAAAGCGGCTCGATTTCGACCCGCTCTCCCGCACCGCGATCCTGGGCGGGCGGCATCCCGGCACGCCGGTCGAAGGCACGCTGATCGTCGCCGCCGGCACGGCGGACCTCGGCCCCGCGCGGGAGGCCGCGCGCACTCTCACCTTCCACGGGTACGCGGCGCCGCTCATCGCGGATGTCGGTGTCGCCGGGCTCTGGCGCCTCAATGAGCAGCTTGGGCGGCTTCAGGAGGCGCGCGTCCTCATCGTGGCGGCGGGCATGGAAGGCGCGCTCTTCAGCGTCGTTGCCGGACTGGTTCCCGCCTCCGTGATCGCACTGCCGACCTCGGTCGGCTACGGCGTGGCTGCCGGCGGCACCCTCGCGTTGCATGCGGCCCTCTCGAGCTGCGCGCCGGGTGTCCTGGCCGTGAATATCGACAACGGCTTCGGCGCCGCCACGGCTGCAATCAAGATTCTCCGGACTGCCCGCCTTCAACCGCCGTGATCGAGGTTTCCTTCCGAGAGGCGAAGGAGCGCATCGTAGATTTTGCGATCAATTTCGACGCCTTCGCGCGTAAGGCGGGCGCGTGTCCTGTAGCTGCGCTCTCCGGGAATGCGGATTTCCGTCACACCGGCTTGGCACGGCGTGGCCTTGATCACGGCGATCCGCCTGGTGACTTCGCGCCGGTAATCCTCCAGCGGCAGAAACAGGTCCGGCTTGAAGGCGATGAACACATAGCCGCCGAGCGCGTCCGCGGGCCGAATCCCGGCGGTCAGCGCGCCGAGCGCATCCATGGCCAGGGCAAGGCCAAAGCCCTTGTAACCACCCTCCAGGCCGCCGAAAGGAAGCAGCGCGCCGCGTCGTGCGGCGCTTGCGTCCGTTGTCGGAAGTCCGTCCGGCCCGAGCGCCACGCCCTTTGGGATCGGCACGCCAAGACGCTCCCGGAACTGGAGATCGGTGGCCATGATCGCCGATGTGCCCATATCGATGACGAGAGGATCGGTCTCGGTCGGAAAACCGAAAGCGATCGGGTTCGTGCCCAGAGCCGCCTGCGTTCCGCCAAAGGGAGCCACGGCGGGCGGAACCGCGACCGTGTGGATCACCACCATGCCGGCGCGGGCAATCATTTCGCAGTAGTAGGCGCTGCGCCCGGTCATCCAGGTGTTGGCAAGACAGACGATGGCGAGCCCGTTCGCATCTGCCCGCTCGATAGAAACCGCGGCGGCGCGGTGGGCGGCAATCATGCCGGTATTGTTGCCGCCATCGATCATGGCGGTCGCCCCTGTCTCTCGCAGTACAGTGATGGGTCGGCGGGGCAGCCGGAAATCCGGGGCATCGACGACATTCAGAAGTTTGGGAAGGCCGGAATATTCATAGCCGCACAGGGCCGCGTCCAGCACATGGTCCGTCAGGATGCGCGCATCCTCACCGTCGTAGCCGGCCCCACGCATCGCTGCCTCGCCGAGAGCGCGCGCTTCGGCGACCGTCAGGCGGATGCGGTGCTGGGTGGTCCCGTCGGTCATTGTTGCTCCCTCGATTCCACGGCTGGCCCTGTGAATGACACGGGCGCGAGGTATTCTCAAAATCCGGAACCCCGGCAATGGCTCACGGCTCAGCAAGGTCCAAAGCCGCGCCGCAACCATCGACGTGATGCCGCCCTGCGGCGCCGGCGCCCGAGCCGCCAAAAATGCTCACCCGATGAGCGATGGAACGGAAGCAAGCCCCGGCAGTCCGGCATCAGCGTGACAGTGACCGACCGGAGCGGGAGGCGAGTTCATGATCGCGAATTTTCGATCGGCGCGCCGAAGATGGCCGTCTGGTATGCCGCCAGCAGCGCCGGCTCCTCGATCGAGCCATGATGATGCAACTGACGCCACACGCCGCCCCTCCGCACGAACCAGCGCGTGGTTCTGATCCGCAGAGCAAGGGTGCCGGCCGGCGACTCGCATGTGCCCTTCTCCCGGCCGACAAAGAGACATGCATGGTCGTCGCCACGGACGGTGAAGTCGTGGAATGTCACCTGGACGCGGGCCGCGCCGGCGAAGAGCCGGGCATACCCTTCGCGGATCGCGGACCAGCCGCGGCGAAGTCCGCCAATGGAATTGCTCGTGCTGGGCTCGTCGCCGTCCAGCCAATTCCGGGCGAGCCCGTCCAGATCCGCGGTATTGAAAGCCCGATAGAATGCGATGAGCGCCGCAACCGGGCTCGCGGGATCGCCGACCGTTTCGCTGCCGCTGATCTCCGCAGGAACTGCTGTCATATCGATCTCCTGTTCAATCTTTCCATATCCACGGCGCATGGGAATGGACGCTCCGCGTCAGCGGCGGTCACGCGTCTGGCGATGTCAGGCGCAGCGATGCCACCGGCGACCGTGAGGACATCCGCATCATCGACCGGTTTCATCGCGCATGAGCTGGCAACGACAGATTTGATCGCGGAACACCCTTACCAACGCTGCGCCGATGCCTCGCGAGGCACCCGTGAGAACGGCAAATTTTCGCTCGATTTTCACAAAACCCATCCTGAATGAGGGTGACGCAATCGGGTGAAGCTCCGCTCAGTACACGCGCGCTTTCGGCGGGATTGTCTGCACGTCGTTCGAAAGCGTATTCAAGTGAACCGGCCTGTCGGTGATGAAGATCTCGCCTTCCTCGTCGACTTGGGCGAACGGCACGCTCCTCGCTCCCACGATCGAGCGGCGCGTGCCGTTCGCCCGGCGTCACCGTCTCGGCCGCTCGTTGCGCGGCGGCACGGCCGAACACGATCAGGTCGATCAGCGAATTGGAACCAAGCCGGTTCGCCCCGTGCACGGAGACGCAGGCAGCTTCTCCGATCGCCATCAGGCCGGGGACCGGCGCATCCGGATCACTGTCGCGCAGCGTGACCCCATCGTGTCTCATGATCCAGCGGTTCCTGAGCGCGTCATGAAAGGCGCCTCACCCGGCATGGCGGTAATATCGCTGGCGAATTGTCAAGGGCGGCACCGATCTTCGCTGCCTTGGGCGATCCGCTCCGATTGACGATCGTTGCACATCCATGCAAAGACGGCTCACTTCCTACTCTTGCGCTGAAGCAAGGTCCTCGTGGTGTCTCACGTCTGGGCATCACCAAGCATTTGCACGCGCTCGAAGACGTCGGCCTCGTGAGCAGCATCCGGGTAGGGCGAGACCGGCAGCGGCGGATGCAAACACGGCAACCTGCAACCCTGTGCGGCTATCTCGACTGGATTGCGGCGCAATGGGGCCGGCGGCTGGAACGGTTGAGGACGTTTGTGAAAGGAAGTGCTTGAGCCAAAGTGCACCCAAGATTCGAAAGAGTCGGAAAGATGCGAAGATCGGAGGCAGCAAACCCGCGGCAGGTTGCAGGATATCATGGCGCATCGCCGGCTGCTGCAACGTCGGATGACGGGCCGCGCCCGATCCATGCCCGACAATGATGAGCATGATATCCACGCCCTCGGGCTCCGATCTCAGCAATGCACTATGGCTTGACCGATTGAAGGCGGTCGGTTCTCCTGAGCGCAGGGAACGCCCACATCCATATCGCCACGACGGCGAGCGCGCCGGCGCCACCGACAGCCACAGCCGGTATTGTTCCCAGCAGCGCGGCGGAGACGCCGGACTCGAACGCACCGAGTTCGCTGGAGGCGCCGATGAACAGCATGTTCACCGCCGAGACGCGGCCGCGCATGACGTCAGGCGTCGCGAATTGAACAAGGGTCGAACGGATATTGACGCTCACCATGTCGCTGGCGCCCAGAACGAAAAGCGCTGTCAGCGACGGGACAAATGAGGCGGAGAACGCGAAGGCCAGAACGGCGACGCCGAATATGGCGACGGACGCAAAAAGCTTCAGGCCAACATGCCGGTCCGGCGGGTGGCGGGCCTGGATGAGTGCAGCAAAGCAAGCACCGACCGCAGGAGCGCTTCTCAGCAACCCCAAACCGATCGGTCCCACATGCAGGATGTCGCGCGCATAGACCGGCAGCAGGGCGGTTGCGCCGCCCAGAAGCATCGCGAACAGGTCCAGCGAAATCGCCCCAAGCACGATGGGTCGGGACCAAACGAATGCGATGCCCTCGACGACACGGGTGATGCGATCCTTCAGCTTCGCACTTTCAGCGGGCACCGACCGCCTTCCGCCGAGCACCGCAGCGCCCAGCATGGCCGCCAGGAACCCGGCGCCGCAAAATCCGTAAGTCGCGGCTGGACCAAAGACGTAGCCCAAACCGCCCAGCGCCGGCCCGGCAATAACGGCGATTTGCCACATCGATGACCCCCAGGCGATGGCGCGAGGCAGCCGCTCGGCCGGCACGAGGAATGGCGGCAACGCTTGGCCGGCCGGGTCGGCAAACGCGCGCGTCGCGCCGAACACCAGCAAGACCAGGTAGAACGGCCACAGGGCCGGTGAAGGAGTGATCGCCAGCGTCATGAAACAAAATGCACAGAGGGCTTGGAGCGCCAGAGCGGCGGCCAAGACCCGGCGCGGTGAAAGCCGGTCGCACAACTCACCGGCGGGAAGTGTGAGCAGGAGCATCGGTACAAACTGCACGATGCCGACAATTCCAAGCGCCAAGGGCTCGTTCGATACGCTGTAGACCCTCCAGCCGATGGCCACCGATTGCGCCAGAGCCGCCGTTTCCGCAAGAAATCGCACTCCGAGATAGAGCGGAAGGTCCCGCTCGCGATACTGCGTGCTTTGTTCGTTTCCAGCCACCATCCGCCCCGCCGGGGAATATCCACGCTTGTCTCGACAGGCCGATAA
>JASHVY010000610.1 GCA_030044345.1 Acetobacteraceae bacterium
GAGCGCGCCGAGCACGAGATAAGGGCAGCTTGCGGCGTCCGCGACGCGAAACTCGACATTGAACTGATCGGCGGGCGGGGCGGCGGCGGCGGCGAAGATCGGGGCGACGCGGAGCGCGACGCCGCGATCCTGCACGCCGAGATCCACATACACCGGGGCCCAGCGATTGGGGGTAAGCCGGAAATAGGAGGCGACCGCGGGCGCGGAAAAGGCCGAGATCGCCGCCATGTGGGCGAGAATGCCGGCGAAGAAAGGCTCGGCCCGCCGGCTGATGAGACGCGGCCGGGCGGGATCGTGCGTCACCGGCTGCTCGCCCTCCCAGAGGCTCATATGGACATGGGTCCCGTTGCCGATGCCGCCCGGCTCGAGCATGGGCGAGAGGATGACCCGATGGCCGAGCCGCCAGGCGACACCGCGCGCCATCTCGCGCAGGATCACCGCTCCGTCCGCAGCCCGAAGCGCCGGCTCATGGACGACCGTGACCTCGAACTGCCGCGCGCCATATTCGGGCAGGAAACTGTCCGGCACGAGGCCGGCCGCGTTCAACGCCGCCGTCAGCGCCTCGCCGAAAATGCCCTGGCGGCGAAACATATCATACGCATAGGTCGAGCCTGGCCGGTCCTCGACCCCGGTATAGACGAATTCCTGCTCGAAGCTCGCCTTGAGGCTGAGCCCGAAGCCGGCGAGCGCCAGGATGGCGCTCTTGAGGAACTCGCGCGGGCAGCACTCCCAGGGGCTGCCATCAATGTTCTGGATGTCGCCCAGATAGAAGCGCTCGGCTGTCCCGTCCTCGAAGGGAACCGCGACATGCGCGCGCGGGTCGGGACGGATGATCAGATCGCCCCCGGTGCCGAAGGGCGTCGTGTAGATCGGGCCGAAGCAGGACATCATGATATTCGAGTGGGTCAGGCCCATCCCTTTGGCGAGCCGTGCCTCGGTGTCGGCAACGGGGAAAGCCTTGCCGCGCACGAGCCCCGACCAATCGCAGATGCCGGCGAACACCAGGTCCTCACGCTGCATGGATGATCGGGCCTCCCGGGAGAATGGAATCGAGCTCGCATCATCGGCGAAAATGCCCGTCAAGGCGAGGCATCAGGACGAGGCGGCGGGACAAGGCGCCGGTACCGACATGCCTATGCTGGCAGGGCTCCGCTGGCAGGGCTCCCTCGGGGGGCGCTAGAATTGTCCGGCTTCCAGGGAGGAGGTCCGCATGCGCCTCGTCGATCTCGAAACCCTGGCCGGAATGCTGCCGGCGGGGGCGATGCTCGCCATCCCGCCGGACAATTCGGCCACACCGTCATCCTTCGCCCGGGCGCTCGTCCGTGCCGATGTGCGGGGGCTCCGCCTCGTCGGGGTGCCGGTCTCCGACTACGCAACCGATCTCCTGATCGGCGCGGGGTGTGTGGCGGAAGTGCAGTCGAGCGCGGTCTCGCTCGACGAGGCGGGTCCCGCTCCCTGCTTCACGCGCGCGATCAAAGCGGGAACGCTCCGCATGAAGGACGCGACCTGCCCGGCAATGCACTCCATGCTGGAGGCGGCGGCGAAAGCCATTCCCTTCATCCCGATCCGCGGCATCCTGGGCAGCGATCTTCTCGCCCACCGGCCGGACTGGCTCGTGATCGACAATCCCTTCGCCAAGGATGATCCGATCGTCCTTCTGCCCGCGCTCGCGCCCGATTTTGCCGTGTTCCACGCCGTGATGGCCGACCGCGAAGGCAATGTCTGGGTCGGACGGCATCGCGAGCTCGCGGTGATGGCGCATGCGGCACGCCGGACCTTCGTCACGGTGGAGCGGGTGATCGATCGCGACCTTCTGGCCGATGCGCATCTGGCGGCGGGAACCATCAGTGGGGCCTATATCGAGGCGGTGGCGATCGCTGAACGCGGCACTTGGCCGGGCGGGCTCACCGGCGAATATCCGGACGATGCCGCCCATCTCGCCGAATATGCCGCCCTCGCCCGCACCGAGGAGGGGTTCCGCGCCTATCTCGCGCGCTATGTGCACAAAAGGCCGGCCAAAAGGCCGGCCGAGGCCGCGGAATGACCGAGGAGGGCCTGATCGCGGCGATCGCAAGGCTGATCCCGCCCGCCCGCCATGTGGCGATCGGCGCCGCGAGCCCGATCCCGGCCGCGGCTTCCTTCCTGGCCCAAGAAATGGCGGGCAATCTGCGGATTTCATTGCTTTATCAGCGTGAGGGCAATCCCTTCACGGACGGCACCGGCGAGCTTTTCGACCTGGCGGCGCAGGGCCGCATCGATCTCTTCTTCCTGGGCGGGGGTGAGATCGACGGGGCCGGCAATATCAACCTGATCGGGATCGGCGAATGGCCCGGCCGCACCGTGCGCTTCCCGGGCAGCTTCGGCTCGGCCTTCATATACATGATGGTGCCGCGGACGATCCTCTTCCGCCTCGAACATTCGAAGCGTGTGCTGGTGCCCCGCGTCGCGCACATCTCGGCCCCCGGCACCTCGCCCCCCGGCGTTTTCCGCCGCGGCCATGCCGATGCGCTGGTGACCGGCCGGGCCATCTTCCGCTTCTCCCCCGAGCGTGCCCGCTTCACCCTGGTCTCGGTCCATCCGGGCGAGAGCGAGGCGAGCATCCGCGCCGCGACCGGGTTCGACTATGACGTCGCGGACGGACTCGCGGAAACACCGGAACCGACGGAGGAGGAACTGGCGCTCCTGCGCGGGCCGGTCGCGGCTTCCATGGCGTCGATCTATCCCGCCTTTGCCGCGCGCCTCTGGCCGGAAGCACCCGCTCGGCGGAGCGCCTGATGGAAGGCTCGGCCCTTTCCGAGCGTGCGACCTTCACTGGAGCGCTCGCCGGGCTCAAGGTGATCGACCTCTCGCGCGTGCTCGGCGGGCCGTTCTGCACCATGATTCTCGCCGATCACGGCGCCGAAATCATCAAGCTCGAGCCGCCGCAGGGCGATGAGACGCGGGATTGGGGTCCGCCTTTCGATGCGGAGGGCACCGCGAGCTATTTCATCGGCGTCAACCG
>JASHVY010000611.1 GCA_030044345.1 Acetobacteraceae bacterium
TTGAGCGAGATTGGCGCCGATGCCGATCACCAGCCAGTGAAGCCAGCCATCGGTACCGCTCGCGCTCTCGATCAGGATTCCGGCAAGCTTCCGCCCGGCCAGCAGCACATCATTCGGCCATTTCAACGAGAGCAGGCCGGGCTCCGGCAGGAAACCCGCCAGCGCTTCCCAGAGCGCGACGCCGGCCAGCAACGCATATTGGCTGGCCTCCCCAGCCCTGCCTCTCGGACGCAGCAGGGCGGAGAGAAAAAGATTGCCGGAGGCAGAGCGCCAGGAGCGGCCATTTGTGCCGCGCCCGGCGCTCTGCTCGGCGGCCAGCACGGCAAGTCCATCCGGCTCTCCGGAAGCGGCCCGTTGGAGGCAGAGATCCGAGGTCGAAGCAAGCCGTGGATAGGATCGGATGCGCCACGGCCCCGGCGGCGCCGATCCGTTCACCCGAGGAGCACCTGCGCTGCCGCCTGTGCCGCGCCGACGAACGGACCGGGGAAAAGAAAGAAGAATGTGGTGAAAAGCCCGGTGCCGGCGGCGACCAGAGAGATCATCGCGGGCTTTGCATCGAAAGCGCCCACCGAATCGTCGATATACATCACCTTGACGATGCGGATGTAATAGTACGCGCCCACCACGCTCGTCAGCACGCCGATGACGGCAAGCACCCACATTCCCGCCTGCACGGCGGCAAGAAAGATATAGAGCTTGCCGAAGAATCCGGAGAGCGGCGGGATTCCCGCCATGCTGAACATGAAGATGGCCAACGCGAGCGCGAGACCCGGATCCGTGCGGGCGAGGCCCGCGAGATCGGAGATCTGCTCGAGCGCCCGCCCCTGGCGGCGCATCGCGATGATGCAGGCGAAGGTCCCGAGATTCATGAAGACATAGACGACGAGATAGATCAGCACCCCGCGCAAGCCCTCGGCGCTGCCCGCCGCAAGCCCGACCAGCACATAGCCCATATGGCCGATCGAGGAATAAGCCATCAGCCTCTTGATATTGGTCTGGCCGATCGCGGCGACCGCGCCGAGAATCATGCTGGCGATCGAGATCAGCTCGATCAGCAGGCGCCAATTGTCGGCAAGATGCCCGAAGGGCGTGGCCATCGTGCGCAGGATGAGCGCCATCGCCGCGACCTTCGGCGCCGTGCTGAGAAGTGCGGTGATCGGTGTCGGCGCGCCCTCGTACACATCGGGCGTCCACATATGGAACGGCACGGCCGAGACCTTGAAGACCAGCCCTGCGATCACGAAGACGACGCCGACCACGAGACCCACCGAGGCGCCCTGCGGCGCACTCAGCGCCTGCGCGAGCCCGGCGAACCCGGTGGAACCGGCAAAGCCATAGACGAGCGAGATCCCGTAGAGGAGGAGGCCCGATGCCAGCGCGCCGAGCACGAAATATTTGAGCCCCGCCTCGCTCGAGCGAAGCGTATCGCGATCGAACGCCGCCAGCACATAAAGTGCCAGGGAATGCAGTTCGAGCCCGAGATAAAGGGTCATCAGGTTCGCCGCCGAGACCATCACCATCATCCCGACCACGACGAAGAGGATGAGGATGGGGAACTCGAAACGCGCCAATCCCTGCTCGCGATTATAGTCGAGCGAAACCATGAGCGCGAGCGCCGAGGCGGCAAGCACCAGGAGCTTCGTGTAACGCGAGAAGGCGTCAACGACGAAGAGGCCGCCATAGGCGCTCCCCGAAGGTGTGGCGAGCACCAGAAACGCCGTAAGAAGCATGGCGCCGAGAGCGAGCATGTTGCAGGCGAAGCTCGCATCGCGCCGCGCCAGCACGCCGAAAACGAGGATCGCCATCGCCGCGAGCGAAAGCACGATCTCGGGAAGGGCGAGGGACCAGTTCATCGCGAGATCATCGTAGCGAGTTCAAGCCCGGGCTGATGATGCAGCATCGCCGTATGCTGCTCTGCCATCTGCGCGACGCTGGCCGCCCAGAAATGGGAGAAGCTCGCGGGATAGATGCCCATCCAGAGCGTGATCAGGACGAGCGGGGCAAAGACGGCGATTTCGCGCGGGCTGAGATCGAGGATGTGCCTGAGGTCCACCTTCGTAAGCGTGCCGAAGATCACCCGCCGATAGAGATAGAGCATATAGGCAACCCCCAGGATCATGCCCACACCCCCGAGCAGGGCGAGCCAGAAATTCACCTGCAACGCCCCGATCATCACCAATACCTCGCCGACGAAGCCCGAGGTCCCGGGGAGGCCGACGCTCGCCAGCAAGAAGAACATGAAAATCGCGGCATAGACCGGCATGCGCTCGACGAGGCCGTTGAACCGCGCGATCTCATGAGTGTGCATCCGGTCATAGAGGACGCCGACGCAGAGGAAGAGCGCCGCCGAGACGATCCCGTGCGAGAGCATCTGGAAGAGCGCGCCCTGGAGACCCTGCACGTTGAAGGTGAAGACGCCGATCGTCACGAGGCCCATATGGGCGATCGAGGAATAGGCGATCAGCTTCTTCATATCCTCCTGCGCCAGCGCGACGTAGGAGGTGTAGATGACCGCGATCACGCCCAGGGCAAACATCAACGGCGCGAAGGCGGCGGAGGCCGCCGGCAGCATCGGGACCGAGAAGCGCAGGAACCCGTAGGCCCCCATTTTCAGCAGCACGCCGGCGAGGATCACCGATCCCGCCGTCGGCGCCTCGACATGCGCATCCGGCAGCCAGGTATGCACCGGCCACATCGGCAGCTTGATCGCGAAGGAGGCGAGGAAGGCGAAGAAAATCCAGCCCTGCATCACGACGGGAAGCCGCGTGTGCAGCAATGTCGGGATATCGGCCGTGCCGGTATGCGCCCAGATCGCCAGGATCGCGAGCAGCAGCAGCACCGAGCCCGCAAAGGTAAAGAGGAAGAACTTGATGGCGGAATAGATTCGCCTCGGCCCGCCCCAGATCCCGATGATCAGATACATCGGGATCAGCACGCCCTCGAAGAACATGTAGAAGATGACGAAGTCGAGCGCGCAGAAAGTCCCGACCATCATCGTCTCGAGAATCAGGAAGGCGAGCATGTACTCGCGCACCTGGCGCTTGATGATCTCCCAGCTCGAAAGGATGCAGAGCGGCGTGAGCGCCGTCGAAAGCAGCACGAAAAGGACGCTGATTCCATCCACGCCCACCTTGTACCCAAGGCCGTATTCGGGCATCCAGGATACGCTCTCGACGAACTGGAAGCCGGGGTTCGATGGATCAAAATCCACCCAGAGCACCAGGCTGAGCCCGAAGACGATGAGGCTGGTCCAGAGCGCCGCCCAGCGCGCATTGCTCGCGACCGTCTCTTCATCGCCGCGAATCGAAAGGATCACCGCGCAGCCGACGAGCGGCAGGAACGTGACCAGCGAGAGAAGCGGGAAACCGGCTGC
>JASHVY010000612.1 GCA_030044345.1 Acetobacteraceae bacterium
TTCATCGCCGGCGCCGGCTGCATGATGGGCCCCGATCCGCGCGAGATGGCGAAGGCGGATTGCGTGGTCATCTGGGGCACCAACGCCGTCTCGACCCAGGTCAATGTGATGACGCACGCCTTGCGTGCCCGCAAGGAGCGCGGCGCCAGGATCGTCGTCGTCGATGTTTATCGGAACGATACGATGAAGCAGGCCGACCTCGGGATCTGCCTGCGACCGGGCACGGACGGTGCCTTCGCCTGCGCGGTGATGCATGTCCTCTTTCGTGACGGATATGCCGACCGCGCCTATCTCGCCCGCTACACGGATGTGCCCGACGAATTGGAAGCCCATCTGAAACACCGCGATCCGGCCTGGGCGGCCGCGATCACCGGGCTTTCGGTGGCCGAGATCGAAGAATTCGCAACCCTCGTCGGCACCACCAGGCGCAGCTATTTCCGGCTCGGCTACGGGTTTTCCCGCGGCCGGAACGGCGCGACCAACATGCACGCGGCCGCCTGCATCGCGTCCGTCACGGGCGCCTGGCAATATGAAGGCGGCGGGGCTTTTCACAACAATGCCGCGATCTATCACTGGAAGCCGACCGTGATCGAAGGGCTCGACATCGTCGATCCCGAAGTGCGCATGCTCGATCAATCGCGCATCGGCGCCATCTTGTGCGGCGATGAGGAGGTGCTGCTCGGCGGGCCGCCGGTGAAGGCGATGCTGATCCAGAACACCAATCCGGTCTGCGTGGCACCCGACCAGACGCGCGTGAAACAAGGTTTCGCGCGCGAGGATCTGTTCGTCGCCGTGCATGAGCAATTCATGACCGAAACGGCCGAGCACGCCGATATCGTGCTGCCGGCGACGATGTTCATGGAGCATGACGATATCTATTCGGGCGGCGGGCACCAATATATCGCGCTCGGCGGCAAGCTGATCGATCCGCCGGGTGAATGCCGCTCGAACCACGAAGTGATCTGCGCGCTCGCCAGGCTTCTTGGGGCCCGACACGAGGGCTTCACGATGACGGCGCGGGAGCTGATCGACCGCACCTTGCGCGATTCCGGGTGGGGCGGCATCGAGCGGCTCGACGCCGAGAAATGGATCGACTGCCAGCCGCCGTTCGATGTCGCGCATCACCTCGACGGATTCGGCTATCCGGACGGAAAATTCCGCTTCAAGCCGGATTGGCCGACAGTCCCCTTCGCCAATGCGGGAACGACGGGGCCGTGGCAGACCATGCCTTCGCTGCCCGACCATTGGGACGTGATCGAGAGCGTGGATGCAGAGCACCCGTTCCGCCTGACGACGAGCCCGTCGCGCAGCTTCCTGAACTCCACCTTCAATGAAACCCCGACCGCGCGTGCCCGGGAGGGGCGGCCGAGCGTGATGATGCACCCCGACGATGCCATGGCGCTCGGGATTGAAAATGGCGGGCGCGTGGTGCTCGGCAACAGGCGCGGCGAAGTGCGGCTGCACGCGAAGCTCTTCGCGGGATTGCAGCGCGGCGTCCTGGTGTCCGAAGGCCTCTGGCCGAACGCTTCCTTCGAGGACGGCAAGGGCATCAACACGCTGACCGGCGCCGATCCCATCGCGCCCTTCGGCGGTGCCGCATTTCACGACAATCGGGTCTGGGTGCGCCCAGCCTAGAGGAAGGATCAGAGAGAAGAAGGCTTCTTTTTCTGAAGAAAAAGAAGCAAAAAGACTTTTCTCCGTTTTCCGGACCAGATGTCGGCTATGGACTCGGAATGAAAGGAAAAAAGTTCTTTGGTTCTTTCTTTCAAGAAAGAACGACTCTTCTTTGCTAGCCGAACGCCCCGACCTCGTGCGTGATGGCGGTGCCGATCTCCCGCACGAGGGCGAAGAGCCGGCCGATCGGCGCCAGAATCTCCCGATGCACTTCGGCATAATTCGCGGAGCCTGCATGCGTGGCGGGTTCCGCGTAATCGAGATCGGCCGCCTCGTCGGGCCCGGCCGGGAAGATCTCGGCGAGCAGGCGGAGCGAGGAAGAAATTTCAAGCCGCAGGATCGCTTCTTCCAGGGCGCTTCGCGTGATCCCGTGGCGCGGCGAGAAATCGGGAATCTCGGTCGCCAAAAGCCAGATGCGATGGATCAGCGCGAGCCGGAGCGCATGCAGCAGGATCTCGCGCGTGCCCATGGAAGGGGCCTCGGGCCACGCCGCGCGCAGCGCCAGATGGTCGGCATGGATGCGCCGGAACATTGCGTGCACGGAAGCCGAAACGCCGAGCCGCTCGAGCGCGCGGGCAACGGCGACCAGCCCGGCGCGCCGGCCGGCGCGGCGCGTATGCGCGGCGCGGTCGAGCCAGGTTCCGGGATCGAGCGTGGTGACGACCGCGCGCAGCACCTCGATATCGGAATGTTTGAGCGCGTGCGCGGCGAGATCGAGCGCGCGGCGGAACCGCCGGCTCTTCTCGCGCATCTCGGCGAAGATCTCGGGGTGCCGCGCGGCCGCCGCCCCCAATCCGTGCAGCGTGTTGGCGCACCAGCCGACCTGCTGGAGGATCGCATTGTTGGGAATGGCGCGAAGCTCGCGTGGATGGCGGATCCGCGTGCTGCCCAGCATGCCGTCCATCTGGCGCGCCGCCGGGCGCGAGCCGGCGCGGTCGGTGAGCGCGGGCCCGAAGGTCCCGAGCAGCGCGGCATATCCCGGATCCTCGACCAGCCCCTCCATCGCTGCCCGGATGGTCGCGAAGAAATCGGCGGAAAAATCCGGCTCGGCATAGATCGGATCATCGATCGGGCCGGCCGCCGGATGAAAGG
>JASHVY010000060.1 GCA_030044345.1 Acetobacteraceae bacterium
GCGTGCGACCTGGACGGGCACCCCGTCGATCTCGAACATGATGCGACCCGGCTTGACACGGCAGACCCAGAATTCCGGGCTACCCTTGCCCGATCCCATGCGGACCTCGGCCGGCTTCGCCGAAACCGGCACGTCCGGGAAGATGCGGATCCAGACCCGCCCGGTGCGTCGCATCGCCCGTGTGATCGCGCGCCGCGCCGCCTCGATCTGGCGCGCCGTCACCCGCTCAGGCTCAAGCGCCTTGAGGCCGAAGGCGCCGAAATCGAGCGCGGTCGCACCCTTGGCGAGACCGTGAATTCGCCCCTTGTGGGCCTTGCGGAACTTGGTGCGCTTAGGGGAAAGCATGGGTCTTCGCCTTGTTCAGCGCTGCGGCGCCTGCTCGGCCGCGCGACGATCCTGGGCCATCGGGTCGTGGGCGAGGATCTCACCCTTGAAGATCCAAACTTTCACGCCGCAGGTTCCATAGGTCGTCTTTGCCGTTGCCGTGCCGAAATCGATATCCGCGCGCAGCGTGTGCAGCGGCACGCGTCCTTCGCGATACCATTCCACACGCGCGATTTCCGCGCCGCCAAGCCGGCCGGCGCAATTGATCCGGATTCCCTGCGCACCGAGCCGCATCGCGGACTGCACCGCCCGCTTCATCGCGCGGCGGAAGGCGACGCGCCGCTCGAGCTGCTGGGCGACATTCTCCGCAACCAGCGTTGCATCGATCTCGGGCTTGCGGATCTCGACGATGTTGAGGGCGACATCGGTCTTCGCCATCGCCGCGAGATTCTTTCGCAGCGCGTCGATATCCTGGCCCTTCTTGCCGATCACCACCCCCGGCCGCGCGACATAGATGGTCACGCGGGGCTTCTTCGCTGGGCGTTCGATCACCACGCGCGAGACACCCGCGCCGGCCAGCCGGCTGCGCAGATGGCTCCGCAGCTTGAGATCCTCATGCAGCATCGACGCATAGTCGGCGTCATTCGCGTACCAGCGACTGTCCCAGGTGCGATTGACGCCGACACGCAGCCCGATCGGGTTGACCTTGTGTCCCATTAGCCTGCTTCCTTCGCCGTCTCGGCGTCATCCCCGGACAGGCCGGGTGACGTCTCGCTCCGTTCGGAGACGACAATCCGAAGATTGCTGAACCACTTCTCGACCCGCGCGGCACGGCCTCGCCCACGGGCGTGGAACCGACGCATCACCACGGCCCGACCGACATCCGCCGTCTTCACGACCAGCCGGTCGACATCGAGCTGATGGTTGTTCTCGGCATTGGCGATCGCGCTCTCGAGCGCTTTCCTCACGGCCAGCGCGATGCGCCGCTCGCTGAAGGTCAAGCGCGCGACCGCCTGTTGCGCCGGCAGGTTGCGAATGAGGCCGGCCACCAAATTGAGCTTGCGCGGGCTCACCCGCAGGTTGCGCACGATCGCCTCGGCGTCGGTATCGGCCAGGCGACGAGGAAGCGAAGGCTTGCTCATCTCAGGTTCTCTTCGCCTTCTTGTCCGCCGCATGACCGGTGAAGGTCCGGGTCGGCGAGAACTCACCGAACTTGTGGCCCACCATGTTCTCGCTCACCTGCACCGGCAGGAATTTGTGGCCGTTATAGACGCCGAAGGTGAGGCCCACGAATTGCGGCAGAATCGTCGAGCGGCGCGACCAGATCCTGATGATCTCGTTGCGGCCCGACCCGCGCACGGCGTCCGCCTTTGCCAGCAGATAGCCATCGACGAATGGCCCTTTCCAGATGGAACGCGCCATCGCCTCAGCCCTTGCCCTGATTGCGGCGGCGGATGATCAGCCGATCCGTCCGCTTGTTGCCGCGTGTCCGATAGCCCTTGGTGGGCTTGCCCCACGGCGTCACCGGATGGCGCCCGCCCGAGCTTCGCCCCTCGCCGCCGCCCAATGGATGATCGACCGGATTCATCGCCACGCCGCGATTGTGCGGCCGGCGACCGAGCCAGCGGCTCCGCCCGGCCTTGCCGATATGGACATTCGCATTGTCCGGGTTGGAGACGGCGCCGATGCTTGCCATGCACTCGGCCCGAACCACGCGAAGCTCGCCCGAGCCGAGCTTGAGCTGCGCATAGCCGGCATCCTTGCCGACCAACTGCACATAAGTGCCTGCCGCGCGGGCAAGCTTGCCGCCCGCACCCGGCTTCATCTCCACATTGTGGACGATCGTGCCCACCGGAATCGTTGCCAGCGGCATCGCGTTGCCGGGCTTGATATCCACGCGGGCGCCGGAGATGACATTGTCCCCGACCGCCAGCCGTTGCGGCGCCAGGATGTAGGAGAGTGTGCCGTCCGTGTAGCGGATGAGCGCGATGAACGCCGTGCGGTTCGGATCATATTCCAGCCGCTCGACCGTCGCCGGCACATCGAAGCGGCGGCGCTTGAAATCGATCACCCGATAGACGCGCTTGTGGCCGCCGCCACGGAACCGGCTGGTGATATGGCCATGCTGGTTGCGCCCGCCGCTGCCGCTCTTGCCCTCGGTCAGGGTCTTGACCGGCTTGCCCTTCCACAGGCCGACGCGGCTGACGAGAACGGTGCCGCGCAGGCTCGCCGTGACGGGATTGAAGTTCTTGAGTGCCATCCGCCTGATCCTGCCTAGGCGAGCCGAGAGGTGAAATCGATGTTCTGGCCTTCCGCCAGACGGACGAATGCCTTCTTCACATCCGGACGCCGCCCGGGATGACCGCGGAACCGCTTGGTCTTGCCCTTTGCGTTCAAGGTGTTCACCGTGAGCACCTTGACGCCGAAGAGCCCTTCGATGGCCGCTTTGATCTCGGGCTTCGTCGCCTGCGGCGCGACGCTGAAGACCACTTGGCCGCGCTCACCGAGCGCGGTGGCCTTCTCGGTGATCACCGGCCGCAGGATGATGTTGAACATCGCTTCGCGCGAAAGCTTCTTCGCCGCACGATGGGCGGCGAGCACACGAGGTCCGGTCATGCCAGCCGCTCCATCAGGCCGGTGACGCCGGCACGCGTAATGACCAGAAGCTCATGGTTGAGGATGTCGTAAACATTGGCCCCAATCGTCGGCAGCACGTCGATGCCTTCGAGATTGCGGCTCGCCCGGACGAAACCCTGATCGAGCGTGCCGTCGATCACCAGCGCCGAGCGCCAGCCAAGGACATCGAGCTGCTGGCGCAGCTCCTTGGTGCGGCCGGCCGAGGCCGCGGCTTCGAGCACGACGAGCTTCCCTTCCGCCTGCTTTTGCGAAAGCGCGGAAATCAACCCGAGACGGCGGACCTTCTTGGGAAGCTGATATTCGTGCGAGCGCACCACCGGCCCATGCACGACCCCGCCCGTGCGAAATTGCGGGGCCCGCAGGCTTCCCTGCCGCGCCCGGCCGGTGCCCTTCTGGCGGTAAGGCTTCTTGGTGGTCCCGGAAACCTCGCTCAGGCCCTTCGCCTTGTGCGTTCCCGCCCGCCTTTTGGCGAGCTGCCAATGCACCACGCGCGCCATGACATCGGCGCGCGGCGTGGCCGCGAACAGCGCATCCGGCAGATCGATCTCGCCGGCTTGCGTATTTTCGAGCGTCGTCACCACCGCCTGCATCGCATCCCCCGCTCAGACCGCCAGCCCGGCGGGATAGGGCACTTCCGCCGGGCGGGGGCGCTTCACCGCATCCCGCACGCGCACGAACACGCCGCGGGCACCCGGCACGGCGCCACGCAACATGAGAAGCCCCTTCTCGGCGTCCACCGCCGCGACTTCGAGATTGAGCACGCTCACCCGCTCATCGCCGAGGTGACCGGCCATCTTCTTGTTCTTGAAGGTCTTCCCGGGGTCCTGGCGGTTGCCGGTGGAGCCATGGCTGCGATGGCTGATGGAGACGCCGTGGCTCGCCTCGAGGCCGCCGAAGTTCCATCGCTTCATCGCCCCGGCAAAGCCCTTGCCCTTGCTGGTCGCGGTGACATCCACCCGTTGACCGACCACGAAATGCGCGGGCGAAAGAGCGGCCCCGGGCTCCAGCACCGCATCGGACGCAACCCGGAATTCCGCGAGCTTCGCTTTCGGCTCCACCTTCGCTTTCGCGAAATGGCCGCGATTGGCCTTGCCCACGCGCTGCGGCTTGGCCTTGCCCCAGCCGAGCTGCACCGCGCTATAGCCATCACGCTCGACGGTCCGCGTGCCGACGACCTGCACCGCGTCGAGATGCAGGACCGTGACCGGCACATGCGTCCCGTCCGCGCGGAAAATACGCGTCATGCCGAGCTTGCGAGCGAGGAGTCCGGTGCGCATCCGCCGCGTCCTTCAGATCTTGATCTCGACATCAACGCCGGCGGCGAGGTCGAGCTTCATCAGCGCATCCACCGTCTGCGGCGTCGGCTCGACGATATCGAGCAGGCGCCGGTGCGTGCGAATCTCGAACTGCTCGCGGCTCTTCTTGTCGATGTGCGGTGAGCGGTTCACGGTGAACCGTTCGATATGCGTGGGCAGGGGAATCGGCCCGCGAACCCGCGCACCCGTCCGCTTGGCAGTGTTCACGATCTCCTTCGTGCTGTTGTCGAGCACGCGATGATCGTAGGCTTTCAGCCGGATGCGGATGTTCTGGTTGTCCATCGCCTTCTACTTTCGCGTCCGCGCTCCGCCCCCGCCTCAGGAGACGACCTGCGCGACCACGCCCGCACCGACGGTGCGGCCGCCCTCGCGGATGGCGAAGCGTAATCCGTCGTCCATTGCGATCGGTGCAATCAGCTCGACATCCATCGAAACATTGTCGCCCGGCATCACCATCTCGGTGCCGTCGGGCAGCTTCACCACGCCGGTCACGTCGGTCGTGCGGAAATAGAATTGCGGCCGATAGTTGGTGAAGAACGGCGTGTGCCGCCCGCCTTCTTCCTTGGTGAGGATGTAAGCCTCGGCCTTGAACTGCGTGTGCGGCGTGATCGAGCCGGGGGCCGCGAGCACCTGGCCGCGCTCCACCTCCTCGCGCTTGGTGCCGCGGAGCAGCGCGCCGATATTGTCCCCCGCCTCGCCCTGGTCGAGCAGCTTGCGGAACATCTCGACACCCGTCACCGTCGTCTTCTGCGTCGGGCGCAGGCCAACGATCTCCACTTCGTCGCCCACCTTGATCACCCCGCGCTCGATGCGGCCCGTGACCACCGTGCC
>JASHVY010000613.1 GCA_030044345.1 Acetobacteraceae bacterium
TGGCGCGAACCTTGGCGACATTGGTGGCTGCCGCGCTGACCATGGGAGCGGCGCAGGGGCTTCTCGATGTGCTGATGAATGCCCAGGCGAGTGGTGTCGAACGACGCTGGGGGGCTGCGATCATGTCCTCCTTCCACGCTGCCTTCAGCATGGGCGGGCTCGCCGGTGCGGCCCTTGGGGGTGCGCTGGCTGGCGCGCCGGCGGGTCGCGGCATGCAGGCGGCTGCGATCGGTGCTGCGATTCTCGCGGCCTGTGCTTGGCCCGCGCTCGAGCGGGATGCGTTCGCTGCCGCTCACGCACCGCGCTCTCGTCGTTTGTTTTCTCGCGTGATTCAGACCTCCGGTGTTCCCACCTCCGGTCATCACGCTCTCAGGAGCTCCGGTACGGCAGCGCCCTCACGCCGAAGGCTGGTCCTGCCCGAGCGCGCGTTGCTTCCGCTCTGCGTCGCAGCGCTCCTCTGCATGCTGTGCGAGGGCGCGATGGGAGACTGGAGCTCGGTCTATCTCGCGACTGTGGTCGGCACAGCGCCGGGCCGAGCCGCGATCGGGTACGCGGCGTTCTCGGCGGCCATGCTGATGGGACGTCTTGCCGGTGATGGTGTCGTCCGCCGCGTTGGACGTGCCAGGGTCGTCGGGATCGGAGGAACGGTTGCCGCCATCGGATTGGCCTTGGCGGTCGCGATCCCGACAAGCGTGACCGCAGCGACGGGATTTGCGCTGGTGGGCTTCGGTCTCTCCAACGTGGTGCCGGGAATCTACAGTGCCGCCGGGCAACGCGGAACGACACCGGCAAGTGGTGTGGCGATGGCGGCGACGGCCGGTTACGGAGGTTTCCTCATCGGCCCGGCGATGATCGGGTTCATCGCGCAGGCGATCGGATTGCGATTCGGAATACTGCTTTTGGCGGGATGCGCCGGAGCGGTGTCCCTGCTCGCGAATGCTGTCAGGCCGAGCGTTACGACCGAAGCATCCACGCGTCTGATATCCTGATCGTCGGATTCCACACTGTGCATGGGCTTACTGAAACGGGCATTACTGAAGCCGGAACCAGTCGGTTGCAACGGCTCGAAGCATCTGGTCCTGCTCATCCGGGGAGAAATCGGCAATGATTTGTTCATACGCATCGTAAAGCCGTTCGAAACCGAAAGACAGCTTGTCGATGGGCAGATGGCTGCCGAACATGCAGCGGTTCGGGCTGAACAGATCGATCAGCGACAAAACCCAGGGACGAACCTGATCGACTGTCCAGTTCATCCCGAAGATGCACTCGATGGCGGAAATGCTGGCGCAGAGGTTTTCGCAAGCGCTGAGGCGCGAAAGATCCCGTCTCCACTGCTCGAAGCCGGCCGGCGTGAGATCGAGCGGCCAACCCAGAACGGGCAGGGTGAACCGGATGCCCGGGTTGAGGCGCACGATCTCGAGAAGATCGCAGAGCTGCGACGCGAAAACCTCCAGGCCGCAGCAGAAATCGTAGCGCCGCAGAGAAGCAAGGCCTCGCCGCCAGGCCGGATCCCTTAGCAGATCTGGGCGTTTGGCAAACCGCCGCCTGGGGTTCGTGGCGTCCCAGCCCAGATGCTCGCGCACCGCAGTGACCCGGGGAAGCGAGTGGAAGATGTCCAGTCGTTCCTCAAGACGAGGATCGAGAAAATCGACGAGCCCCACGATGGCTTGAGGGACCGATGAGCTCGCCGCCTGGACGTTTCCCCACTGGACCTCCTTTATGGGGTCGGTCGAAAGGAATTCGTGCCAGATGATGCCCCTGACGTCTCGGGTCCGACTGTCCGTCAGATAGGCGTCAAGCTGATAAAGGCGCGGCAGCGTCGAATAGTCGCCCACGAGTGCGACGAAGGTGTCGTCCGGCCGGTCAAGGAAAGGATGCACATTCGCCTTGTTGTCGAAAAGATGAACGTGCCCGTCGACAATTGCAGTGCGACCGGATGGGACGAGCGGACTCGTCATCGGGCCCTGTCATGGGATAGATTGTCGTGAGATAGATTCAATTGAGTCAAAATCCTTCGCGGCCGGCAATCTTGAAGTCGTGTCGTGGGCGACGGCAAGCTGAGTGCTCAGGTATCGACGATATCGCACACAGGTCCGCTTCGCCAACCTTGCCGCTTCAATGACGGTTTGAAGCGGGAACACCATCGCTGCTGCGGCCTATTGCGTTACTTGCCCATTTCACTTGACGCCGATTTGGAATGGCTGTCGATCGACATTGACGTGAGACCTCGGTCGAAATCGGACCAACGCATTGATTGAGCTCACGAAACTGGCGGATTGCCAAGGTGCCCTTCGGAGGTCGGCAGGCCTCCCGCAGAGGCTCAGTCGGGCGGTGAGCTGATTCTACTTCTACTGCGAGAGACCTCGTCGCTTAGCCGTGCTGCGTGGCGCTCAAAACCTGGATGGGGAAGGGGGCGAGCAGCTTTTCGTTCTCCTTCAGGTAGTCCGTGATCTGGGTGATGCCCTGAACGGTCGCCGAGGAGATGATGCCTGTCGTGCAGGCAGCCGCCCGATACGTGCTCGTGACGATGACGTAGCTGCCGACATTCTTCACCGCGTCGCAGGTGCAGGTGGCGGCATTCGGATCGTTCTTGCTGATGATACAAGGCTTGTCGAGGCACCACGCCCAGGGCCGGTCATTGTCGCAGATGATATAGTTCTTGACCGGGTAATAGCGTGAGCGGATCTGCTCGCCTTCGGCCGTCGCCTTGCTCGGCTGGCAAGGTTTCTGGCTGGCGGAATAGCCACTATGGACGGTGCAGCGGCAGGCGACCTCCTTCGCGGTGATGGGGGTGCATGGCGCGATCGTACAGAGCGCGAAGGTGCTCTTGCAAAGCGTGAATCCCTGGGCCTGTCCCGTCGCGCCGAAGCCAACCGTCAGACCAAGCACGATGGTAATCGGTAGAATGATGCCGAAAGCTTTTGTCATTATGCGCCTCATTGCCACCCGTGTGGTTCGTCCTCGCGCTCCTCACTGCGTGGCGGGGCGGCTGGACGATACGCATGAAGAATATCAACGCTGAGACTGAATGCGCAATCCAAATGCAACCAGCGGTCCGTGAAGCTTGCCTTTATGCGCAGCCACGGTGTCATTTGCCGAATCGGTTTAGCACTCGGGCATATCGTCTTCGTCCGTGGCAGCGACCCGACTGTGGCCAGGCGGCGCCGAAGGTAGAGGCTGCCCATGCGCACCCTTGACGCGTACGCCGGTCAGCGAACCGACTCTGTTGAGCATCTCGTAACTCCCCGTGGCGGACGGCTGATCTCCTGGCGCATATTCTCGATGCTCCACCATCCCCCGCACCACCAGACTACCAGAGCGCTATGAGGAGCCTGCCGAATACCCCAATGCTTCGGATCGATATGTGTCAGAGGGATGACGGCGGCAACCTGAGCGTGGTTGCCCACGAAGCGTAGAGGTAGCTGCGTCAGGCGCTCGGTGGCGATCGGCGCTACGGGTCGGTGTGCCTTAGGACGCGCCTCCGGACCCGGGTCCGCACGGTGGCGCGCTCATCTCCCGGCAGGGAACGGCCAGCGAGCGATCGAGTCATGGACCGGCTGTACGGCCCTATGGTTGCAATTGGACGAAGCCTTCCTGAACCAGTTGAATGATCCGGAAATTGGCGCCAGTATTCACCTTCACCCCCGGTAGGAGTTCGACATTCTGCCAGTGGTTATAGGCCATCGTTTCCCCGCATTCTTCGATATCCACGCCCGCGCGGATCAATTTGGCGATCTGGCCCCTGTACGGGTTGCCCTGCCGCCAGTTTCGCACGCTGTCGTAGGTGGCATCATCGAGGAGCATGTAACCAGCATCGCCGTGAAAGATAGCGACGATCTGGGCCTTGGTGCCGTCGATCCGGAATCGCCTTATCATGACGCGGAGAAACTGCAGGCCGGTCGGTTCATCACCCTCGAACGCAAGGTGGTCGAGATTGAATACGACCTTGGCCTCTTTCAGCCGAACCGGCACAGTGATGATCAAGCCATTGGTGGCAAGCGGCGTGGCAGCCGGGATCGATGCTGAGAAGAGCAGGCCAAAGACGGCCACAGCCGAGCCGATCGCGAGACGCATATGTACCATTTCCTCCGTCTTGGCAGGGAGTCGGGCGCGAGCCGACCAATCCAATTGGAAACTTACCTTCGTTGAGGACGATGCCTGGTGCCGCGGGCACAGGCAAGCTCCGCCCGCAACCGGTCGTTGCGTAATCGCGGTCGCAGAGGAGAGTATGCAAAGGCGTGGGGGCCACGCTGCGACAGAGATCGGGATCGGGTCATTCGCCGGTCGGAAGTCGGGATGACGTTTTCGAAATGGTGTCTCCAAAATTTTGTCGAGA
>JASHVY010000614.1 GCA_030044345.1 Acetobacteraceae bacterium
ATCCCGGTCGTACGCCAGATGTTTCTTTCGATGCGATCGAGCGCCATGCGCGCCTCCATCGGGACGTCGGTAACCGTCCGCCTGAGTACCTCCAGCGAAGAAACCAAAGTGCCCAACGGATTGCGCAGTTCGTGGCTCACTGTCGCGGTGAGTTGGCCAATAGCGGCAAGGCGCTCGTGCTGGGCCAGCTCTGCCTGTGCGTCGCGTAGACGTTCAACCGACGCCACCAGGTCGCGTTCTGCCAATTCCCGGCTTTCGTGGGCTAGCACCACCCACCAGGCACCAACGCCCAGTATTGGCAGAAATGCAATGAAGATCCGAACAAGTAGAAGACCCGCCTCGTCAGACGAGGCGCCAACGCCAAGCTCGCCGATCCGGTAGGTCAGAAGAAAGACCGCTCCGGTAACGACCGCCAGAGCGAACAGCACGCCGCCGACCTTTGCAAGGCGTGATCCCATCCGCGGCGCAACCTTGTCGAGCAGCAGGCGCCCGAGCCTGTCTCTCTGAAGACGTGTGGTGTGGGCGTCGGGCTTCTTGCAAGCGTCATGGCAATGCGCGTCAAGGCTGCAGCAAAGCGAGCAGATCGGTCGCTGGTAAAAGCTGCACCACGCCATATCATTTCGTTCGTATTTATGTGCGCACATCTCGCAGCGAATTGTACTTCCACCAGCGGCGCCGGAAGGGACTGACTGTCGCGCCAGGTAATAGCGGCCACGTGTCAAGAAACCGATTGCGATTGCAGAAATGAAGGCGATGGCGAAAGACAGGGGAGCCGAGTAGGCTTCGAGCAAAGGCCCAAACACCCCTGCGAACGCAGCAATGGAAATAGACGAGGCCAGTGCCATGGCACCGCAACCTACGGGATTGATGTTGTAAAGGTGGGCACGCTTAAATTCGATAGCCGGCGGACTGATTCCCAGGGGCTTGAGGACAGCAAGGTCAGCAAAGATGGCCCCGATCCAAGCGATGGCGACACTGGAATAAACGCTCAAGACCAATGCCAAGGTATCGAAGATGCCGAGCAACATCAGTATGAGTGAGACCAGGATATTGAACACCAGCCAGACGACGCGACCGGGATGGTAGTGCGTGACACGGGAAAAGAAATTTGACCACGCGAGAGACCCGGCATAGGCATTGGTGACGTTTATCTTCAATTGGGAGACGACGACGAACAGGCTGGCCGCAGCAAGAACAAATCTGGGATCGCGATCGACAAAGCTGTAGGCCTGAATGTACATGTGAATTGGCGTCAAAGCCGTGGCTTTGGGCAGGCCGGCCTCAATGGCGAGGACCGCCAGGAAACTCCCTAGCAAGATCTTGGTCCCGCCGATCAGGATCCATCCGGGACCTGCAAGCAGCACGGTCGCCCACCAGCGCAGCGAGTTGTCCGGCGTCCGGTCCGGCAGGAAGCGCAAATAATCCACTTGTTCACCAATCTGCACAACGAGAGAGAAAAGCAGGCTAACGACTGCTCCGAACGCAAGCAGGTTGAAGCTGCTGCCAATCTTAGGAGTACGAAATGCCATCCATGTCTGGACGAGATCGGGACGCCTGAGCAATATCGCCACGAAGGGCGTCACCAGCATAACGATCCACAGCGGCTGGGTCACGCGCTGCAGCCGGCTGATCATCGTCACTCCCATGAAAGTAATGGGGATGATGACGACTGAGGAGACGATATAGCCTATCACCAGAGGAACATCGGCGCAGATCTTGAGCGCCTGGGCCAGTATCGCTCCCTCTAGAGCGAAGAATATGAAAGTGAAGGTGACATAGGTGAGAGATGTTATTGTCGATCCGATATAGCCGAATCCTGAACCTCGCGTCAGCAGGTCCATGTCGATATTGTAGCGAGCTGCGCAATAGGCGATCGGCGTGCTGACGATGAACAGAAAGACCGAAACAAAAGCGATCGCGGGCAGGGCATTCTCGAACCCGTAGTCCAGGGTTACAACCCCGCCAATCGCCTCGAGAGCGAGGAACGAGATCCCGCCTAGCGCCGTGTTACCGATCACCCATGGGGACCACTTCCGGAAGGAACTCGCCGCGTAGCGCAAAGAGTAATCTTCGAGTGTCTCATTGGCGATCCAGGCTTGGTAGGATCGCACCGGAGGGGCGGTGTTATCCATACGATCTTCTCCCCGAGGCGGTGCTGGGTGGTGACGGAACTGTCGACTTATGGGGTTGCATGGAGGGCGGATCGAACTCCTCGCCTGCGCTGTGGAGCACGATGACCGGAGCGGAATCACCGTAGGTCTGAATCACGCGAGAAAACAAATGGCTAGAGCAGGATACGGAAGTGCAAGCGAACGTCTCCAGCCCAGGCCGTCTCCGATTTCATCAGATGGGCAACGAGCATCGTGGCGAAACATAGCTGAGTGGATGGCAGCGGGGGAAGCGCCCTAACCGGATACTGTTGGAGCGGTCAGGTTTATCGTCTCCGGGGCGGATGAGCATGTTGCACCTGCGAGATATTGCATCGGCGATGAGCGAGTTGCGTAACCACGGATAATTCATCGATGACGGTCGCTGCGCAGATCTATGAACAAAGATATGATATTCGGGACAACACGCAGCCGTTCTGAAAAACGGGCTCAAGGGGTGAGTGGAGTGGGCTCCTGGAGCTGAACAGGTGTCAGGCGGATGGTTTGACAGGGCAGCGGGTGTGCATCGCTTCGAACTGCACGGGGTTCAGATAACCGAGCGCGGAGTGCAGCCGCTTGCTATTGCAAACATCGTCGACGAATCGCGGTAGGCTGGCTACGATTTCCTCGAAGGTTTCGCAGGCCATCGGGTAGATCGCCTCAAGCTTCGGCATTGTCATGAAGCTCTCCACTTTTGCATTGTCGGAGGGATTGCCACGCCTGCCCATGGAATAGCGTAGGTCATGGGCTTTACGGCGTATTGGGTTCCCCTGTCCGATTGACGGATACAACCCTGTGGCGGACGCCGGATGTCGCGTGCTGCCCTCAGCGCAGTCAACGCCAAGCATGTGTCAGGGTGAAGCTGTTTTGGCTGACAGGGTGCAATTTGAGCGGATGGCGACCATTGCTGCCTGACAGATCGCGTGGGGTGCCCCGTGTGGACGACCGACGGGTGATCTCCGGGATCGTCCATCTGCTGATAAGCGGCGGGCAGGGTCCGTGGACGCCCCTGCCGTCCACGGACCCGGCAAGACACTCTACAACCGATGGGTGCGCTGGGCGCGGCAGAGCGCATGGCGCCGCGCCTTCGGAGAACTCGCGGCCGCACTCCAAAGCTGCGCGCGCTGGTCGATCAGCATGGCCGCGCCGTGGCGCTCGCCATCACTCCGGGACAATTCTGGTGTTTCGTCCCAACAATGCGGAGCGGGCAGGTATGGAGCTGAGGGGGATCGAACCCCTGACCTCCTCATTGCGAACGAGGCGCTCTCCC
>JASHVY010000615.1 GCA_030044345.1 Acetobacteraceae bacterium
CCGACACGGCACGTTACCGGCGATGACGCCGCCAAAGCAAGCTGAGCAGGAAAGGGGGCTGTACTGAAAAGGCACTGCCCCCCTTGATTACTCTAGGCTCTTCTCCGGCGGGTGAGAATGAACCTGCCCGCATAAATACATAATAAAGGGGGGAATGTCCGGTGTTACTCGGTTTTGCGCTCTTTTGGGTTGGCGCAGTTCTCTGCCTGAACGGCATATGGCTCCTGGGAAGGATAGGTGATCGAGAGATCCCCGTCATCGATGTCTTCGTTGGCTTCGTGACGCTTGCGGTCGCCCTCTATTTGGCATTCGGCCCGAGTGCGGATCTCGAATCCATCAAGGCAGCAGCGCTAACGCTCCTATTCACTTTCACTTATTTCTGGGTCGCCTGGAACCGTTGGAACAATGCCGACGGCCGGGGCCTGGGATGGTTCTGCCTGTTCGTCGCGATCACGACCATTCCGGTGTTTTTGCAAGGCTTCGCAACCGCCCATACCGTCTGGAACTACTGGTTTGCGATTTGCTGGCTCTCTTGGGGTGTGCTCTGGTTCCTCTTCTTCTTGATTCTTGCGCTCGGTATGCAGGGTCTGACGAAGTTTACCGGGGCGCTCTGCGCTCTCCAGGGTGTCTATACCGGATGGATCCCCGGTTATCTCCTGCTCACCGGTGCCTTGGCTCTCAAGTGAGGCGACCACAAGCACGACACTTATCGGAGGAGAGGCTCTGACATGCCGCTCTATGTGTACGAATGCAAAGACTGCGGATTGTTCGATGCATGGCAGGAAATGCGAAGCGCCTCCGACACTTGTGCATGCCCAGACTGCGGCTCGGCAAGCGAGCGCCAGCTCGCGATGCCGAGCCTCAGTACGATGAATGGATCACTGCGCGCTGCGCTGGCGAGGTCCGAAAAAAGCAGCTCGGAGCCGCGGGTTGCCTCGCGGTCGCATCTCGCGAATTGCGGATGCCGCTTATGCTCGGGCTTCGGCAAGCCGGCACCAACCGCGCGCCGATGGATGATCGGGCATTGAATGCTCGTAGCTGAATTAACCCGCTACCTTTGGGTGGCGCTCGGTGGTGCCTTGGGCAGCATGAGCCGTTACTGGATCGCCGAGGCGATGGTGAGACTGACCGGCCCACGCTTTCCCTGGGGTATTTTGCTGATCAATGTCGTCGGATCTTTCATTATCGGCTATTTTGGTGCCTTCAGTGCCCGAAATGGGCGGTTGCCAGTACCAGTAGAAATCCGAGTCTTCGTAATGGTAGGAATTTGCGGCGGGTTTACCACGTTTTCGTCCTTCAGTCTGCAGACTTTTGATCTGCTCCGTTCCGGTGAGGTTCTGATGGCTGGCCTCAATATTGTCGGATCTGTTGTCCTGTGCCTAGCTGCAGTGTGGTTCGGCGTTACCATTGGGCAGCCGTAAGCCTACGAACTCGCAGGCAATGCATCAGTGGCTGAGGGAAGCATCTTAATTGTTCTCGGCACCACGACGGGTGCGCTCGCCTGTCTTCATGTGGCCTCGGCAGCCGCCAGGATTCTCGGCCATCCGCCTATTACGGTGCTGCATGTCCGCGCTGTGCCTGCTTCGACGATTCTGCCGAGCGAGGAGGTGCTCGGGGCCCGACAAATTGAGGCATTGGCCCGCCAGGAAGCCGCCGCGGACGCAGACCTCGCTGAACTCATTGCACGCTGGGGCGAACTCGGTGCGACCTGGCGTAGTTTGGCCGGTTATGAAGTAGAGGAAATCCACCGCGTTGCGCCGGGCGTTCGGCTTGCTATTCTGCCGCATCCGCGTACCGAACCTCCTGGTCATCGGGAGGCACTGGATACCGTCCTCTTCGATGCCAGGCTCCCTGTTGTGATGGTGCCAACACCCGCTGCCATGTCGAGCGCGCCGTTATTTTGCGGCCACCTTGCGTTGGGCTGGCGCGACAGCAACATTACTCGACGTGCCGTGACCAGTTTCGCTCCGTTCATACAAGCTGCCGAAAGGGTGACGGTGATAGAGGTCGGCGAAGGCGACGAAACGTTTCCTCAATCGGCGCTTGCCGCGCTGGCTTCCTTGCGTGTTGACGCCTCCTTTGAGTCCGTACCTCCAGAGGACGGCAAAATCGGTTCTGCACTGCTGGCTGCGGTGACACGCTGTGGAGCCGACACGCTTCTCATCGGCGCGCACAGGCATGGTGTTCTGGCGGACATGATGTTCGGTACTGTAACGCGGACAGTTCTTCAGAATGCCGCGATTCCTGTCCTGTTGGCAGGACAATGAACCCACCTGCCTGGCTTCGTAACAACTCGGATGAACTGCTTTCAACTCATGCCGCCATGGCGTGTCTCGGATAGTGCTTGAACTGAGACGCCTTTTTGCATAATCTATGTAACGTTATTTCTGCCCGCCATTCACTTCCAACCGTCCTCCTGGAGCCGGCGAATATCGTGGGGCGACAGAAGTCATGCTGCAATCAGGACGGCCGCAAAAGATTCTGGTTGTCGACGACGATCGACGACTGTGCAGCTTTCTTGTTCGATTTCTTGGCCGAGAAGGGTATTCGACGACGATAGCTTACGACGGAACGGCCATGGCCAGGGCTGTGGCGAACGAAGCGGTCGACCTCGTGCTCCTTGACCTCGCTTTCCCCGGTTCTGACGATGGATTTAATCTCGCACGTGGTTTGCGGGGACAATGTAGCGTGCCACTCATCCTGCTTACGGCTCGCGGTGGCACCACAGACAAGGTCGTTGGGTTCGAACTCGGTGCTGACGATTACGTAACGAAACCTTTCGAGCCGAAAGAACTCCTCGCACGGATCCGCGCCGTTCTTCGAAGAGCCGCATATGAACCAATTCCAGAACAGAGAGATTCCACCATCATCACCTTTGGTGGCTGGCGCCTCGATTTGACCACGCGTCGTCTGTTTTCACCTCGGGATGCAGATATCCGGCTTACCAGCCAGGAATTCAAATTTCTCTCAACGCTTGCACTGCGGCTCGGACGTACTCTCTCGCGTGAGCAGCTCGTCGATCTTGTCGCCAACCGGCGTTGGAATCCGTACGACCGAAGCATTGACATCCTGGTCAGCAAGATTCGCCAGAAGATGGGCGATTTCGTGCCCGGTGGAACCTGGCTCAAGACGGTACGAGGTCACGGTTATGTCTTGGTCGCAGAACGCTGATCGAGCGCCGCTCGGAGGGTCCGCGACAGTGTGGATGGTTCTATCGGCTTGCGCAAAACGGGCGCTTCCGGAAGGTCACTCCCTATTTCCTGCAGCATGCTCGCCGCGTGTCCGGACATCAACACCAGGGCTGGGGCCGGGACGCGGGACCTGGCGGCACGGCAAATCTCAATGCCGTTGATCCCGCCAGGGAGCACGAGGTCGGTCAGCACCAGGTCGATGCGGGCGGGTCCCGCAAGGTATCGTAATGCCGCCGCGGATCCCGATGCCTCTTCTACAGAATACCCGAATCGTCGGAGCTGACGGCTGAGCCATCTGCGGAGCTGCTGCTGATCTTCAACCACCAGGACATGCTCGCCCTTCGCCAAAGGCATTCTTGGCGCTGGCCAGGCAGATACAGACCTATCCACGGCCTCTTCGCATCGAGGGAAGCGGAGCGTTACAGCTGAGCCCTCGTTGAGGACACTCGCTATCACGAGGTGTCCGCCCGATTGAGCCACGAAACCATGAACAATACTAAGCCCGAGGCCGCTGCCTTGACCGCTCGGCTTCGTGGTGAAGAATGGCTGCAGCGCTTTTTCGAGGATCTCCGGCGACATGCCCACACCCGTATCGCGAACTGTCAGCTCGATGTAGCTACCAGGAACCGGACCTGCGGTACCGGAGTAGACAACATCTTCCGGGATGATTTTGTTGCAGGCTGACAGGATGAGACTGCCGCCCGCAGGCATAGCGTCCCGGCTGTTGATGGCAAGATTGAGCAGGCAGCCCTCGAGCTGGCTACGATCGATTCGTACGTTCCATAGCTGCGGGCTGAGATCGAGCTGAATTTCGATGCTCTCTCCAAGGACACGGTCGAGCATGCGCACGACACCTCTTAGGACCTCATTAATGTCTGTCACTTCCGGCTTGAGCTGCTGGCTCTGCCCAATTGCGAGCAGGCGGCTCGTAAGCTCGCTGCCATTCAGTGTGGCCTCGATTCCCTCCTGTACCATCTCCAGAAGATCAGGCTGATTCCGAAGTTCGTCTTCGAGGAGCCGCAGATTTCCCAATACGACGGCGAGCAGATTGTTAAAATCGTGAGCCACGCCGCCGGTGAGGCGCCCGAGTGCCTCCAGTCGCTGAGCCTGCCGAAGCCGTTCCTCGGCTTGCCGCCTCTCTGTCACGTCAGTGGCAATTGTGCCAATGCCGATCGGCCGTTCACCCTCGCCGAACACTGGGAAACGCGTCACGAGCAGGTTCCGGGCATATTGCGGCGATCCCAAAACGATCTCGCGGCTTACCGTGCCACCCGCCTTGATGATGGTGTCATCTGAGGCTGCGGTGAGAGCGCTGTTCTCGTTGCCGGGCGGGAGGAGCTGGCGAAATCGGTCATTCAAGATCAGATTCGTTCCGTTTTCGTCTTCAAAACTTATTGCGGAAGGAGAATGTTCTATTAGGCGCCGCAGCCGCCCTTCACTACGGGCCAACTGAGCAAGCGCCTCTCTTCTTTCCGCTGCCAGCCGGCGCCGTTCGAAACAGCGGTCGAGGGCGGCGAGGATTTCGCTACTGTGAACAGGCTTGCGCAGATAGTCGTATGCTCCCGCCTTCATGGCCGCGATGGTGGTTTCGATCGAAGCGTATGCAGTGATGATGACCGCCAGTATTTCCGGCTGCTCGGCATGCAGCAAGCGGACCACCTCGATACCATTTCTGGTGTCAAGACGGAGATCGATAAGGGCGACATGCGGCGGATCTCTGGTGATAGCCGCAAACACGTCGGCATAGCGGTACACGACCGTCACACGGTATCTCTCCAGACGCAAAACGCCTGCTAGGCTGTCCGCGAAATCTCGATCGTCATCCAGGAGCAGGACATGCCTTTCCTCGTCGTTCGTGGTTCGCGTCATATAAAATGGTTCAGGCACGGTTCAAAATAGGAAAGCGGAGAACAACCTCCGTACCCTGGTCAACTTCGCTTTCGACGGCAATGCTTCCCCGGTGCTGCTCAACGACGCGCTTGACAAGCGCCATGCCGACGCCGACGCCAAAAGCTTTGGTACTGAACAGTGGCTCGAAAATGCGTCGCTGGACTTCGGGGGGCATTCCGTTACCATTGTCGGTGATGGAGAGCAGGACATGATCGCCGTCCATCTTCGTCGTGACGCGGAGCTCCCCTTTGGAAGGAGAGCTTTTGGCGTCGATAGCCTGGAGGGCATTGCGGACAATATTCGAAAAAGCCTGCTCGAGCCGTTCTCCATCGGCATAGATGAAGGCCCCTGAAGCGAGCGAAGTTGTTACTTCGACGGCATCCAGGCCGCTTTGTTCTGCGAGATTCCGGACAATCCAATCATCAATGTTGATCGCGTGAAAAACCGATTCGCGCTGCCGGGAATACTCCAGAAGCTCTTCGATGATCCCGGTCGTACGCCAGATGTTCCTTTC
>JASHVY010000616.1 GCA_030044345.1 Acetobacteraceae bacterium
CACCGGCTATGTCGGGATCGTCAAGGCAATCCGCCGCGTGCTCGACGATCGGAAAGCGAGGTGACGCGCCTTGCCTGAAATCTCGCAGAGCGTCGTCGTCTCCTTCCCCCGTGACGTCGTCTGGCGCGAGCTTCACGATTTTGCAATGGTCGCGCGTTCGATGCCTGGCGTGTCACTGGAAGCTGTTTCGCCCGGTGATCGCCTGCGCGGCAGCCTCGCACTGAAGCTCGGGCCGATCACCGCCAATTTCGCCGGCGAAGCTGAAGTCTCGATGGAGGATTCCACCCATGCCGGAATCGTCCGCAGCCAAGCGCTCGATCGGAAGAACAATTCGCGTGCGCGTTCGGAAATACACTTCAGTCTCGCCGAGGAAGATCAATCCACCCGGCTCGACATCAAAGTCGATTTCACGCTCTCAGGATCGCTCGCCCAGTTCAGTCGGGGCGGCATCGTCCAGGAGCTCGCGCAGCGCCTGACCAGGGATTTCGCCGGCAATCTCGAAGCCGCGATCGCGGAGCGTCTCACGGCAACCACGATGGCAGACAGAGCGGCTTCCGAGGTGCCGACGATGGACAAGCCCCCGGCACAGACTTCCGGGCCCGCCTCTGCACCGATCGGGCTCCTCGGACTTTTGTGGTCGGCATTCATAACCTGGCTGCGGAGAAGATTCGGCAGCCGCGTCAGCAACAATGATCCGCACCTGTGAACCGCATGATCGGAGCACGGTTCCGCAACGAGTATCGCAAGGGTGGGCGTGGCAGGTGTGACGTCACCGACCCAGCCAATAGCCCCGCTTGAGAAGGGAATATCGATCTTGAGGTGAAGCCAAACAGGGAGACAATGCTATGAAGCGAATATCGTGGCTGACCGCCGGAGTGACTTTGGCGCTGCTGCTTGGTCCTTCCATGGGTCACGCTCAGGAAGCCAAGCCCAAGGCCCTGAAAATTGCCATCGTCACATTCTTCTCCGGCTCGGGCGCCGTTGTCGGCGGCCCAACAGTGGATTCGGCCAAGCTCGCGATCGAGGGGATCAACAAGTCGGGCGGTATCGATGGCGTGCCGATCGAGGCCCAATATGTCGATGAGTCGGGCGGCTCGACAAAGCAGGTGGCCGAGTTCCGGTCTCTCGCCGGACATGTCGATGCCATCCTCGGCTATGCCTCCAGCGCCGACTGTCTGGCCGTGGAACCCGTCGCCGAGGAGCTGCACCTGCTGACGTTCTTCTCCGACTGCGACGGCGACGCCCTCTTCAAGGGGCAGGCCAACGAATGGGTCTTCCACACCATCCCGTCGGACGCGACGAATGCACTCGCCATGGCGCTCTACGTCGCGAAAATGTATCCGCACGCCAAGACCATCGCCGGCATCAATCCGGACTACGCATTCGGCCGGGACGAGTGGAAATACTTCACGTTGGCCATGCAAAAATTGGAGCCAGGCGTCAAGCTCGGAACCGCCTTGTTCCCGGCGCTCTTCTCCGGCCAATACACCAGCGAACTATCACGCCTGCAGGGCGAACGCCCCGACCTGATCCTTTCCAGCACCTGGGGCGGAGACGTCGTGGCTCTGATCCAGCAGGGCGTTGCGCAAAGCGCTTTCGGGCAATCCCTCTTCGCCTTGACGGCGGGCACGGAAGGCGGCATCGAGGCCATGAAGGCGGTGCCTGACGGCGTGCTCTTCGGGGCCGAGCACGGGTATCTGATGCATCCCGGCAAGATCGGAAACCCGGAGATTGCAGAGTTTGTCGCCGCCTATCACGACCGGACACATGAATACCCCGTGTCCCCCTACCCGTTCACGATCCAGCGGGCGATCTTCGCATTGGTGGCCGGCTACCAGGCGGCCATCAAGGCAAACGGCGGACACTGGCCGAGCGCGAGCGACGTCGCTCACTCCCTGGTCGGTGTCCACGTGACGACAATGCTGGGCTCGTTCGAGATCCGAAGCGACCATGTCGCGGCGGTGCCCGAGATGGATGGTGTCAGTGTGCACTCCTCGACCTACCCGTTCGCAGTGTTCAACAAGATCATCGAGTTCCCGGCCAGCATGATCATGGCCCCGGTGGGACAAAGTGAGGAAAGCTTCATTGCAGGGATGACTCCCGCGGTGCTCGCCAATGTCCCCACGCCGCGTGAATACGAGCCCTGATCTTGCCAAGTGCCCGATCTGATCGAAGAGAGGCCTGGGCATCAAGCCTTTCTCCGCCGCATGCATCGGGCACCGATGCGAAGCCCGGGCACCGACCTTTCGTGAAGGTGGGTGCCCGGTTTGCGCCATGCGCCGGCGGCAACAAAGAAAGGTTGCCGCCCGGCCGGTAGAGGAACGACCGTTGATCATGCTCGATCAGCTTGTTTCGGCGACCATCGATGGCCTGACATCCGGAGCGACTCTCTTCCTCGTCGCAGTCGGTCTCAGCTTGATCTTCGGAGTGCTCAGGGTCCTGAACGTTGCGCATGGCAGTTTCTACGCAATCGGCGCCTTCATGGCAGCCGTGGTCTGGTCCTTGCTCGGTGCCGCCGGCCTGCCGAGCCTTCTGATCTACCCGGGCCTGGTCGTGATCGCCATCGCGGTCGGCATCGTGATCGGCCCCATCATCGAACGCTGCCTGCTCCATTGGTCGTTCAGCGTCGAGCCCCAATCCCGGCGCGAGGTCATCCAGCTTCTTGCCACTTACGCGATCTTCCTCATTCTCGAGGATGGACAGAAACTGGTCTTCGGCACTCAGCCATATTATTCCGGGGGTGCCCTTGGCCTGCTTGGAACCACCAGGATCGCCGGCATTCTCCATACCAATTATCAGCTCCTCCTCATTCCGCTCTCCGGGATCGTTCTTTTGCTGCTGCGGCTGTTTCTTTCGAAAACGCGAAGCGGGCGCTGCCTGATTGCCGTCGCCGAGGATGCCGAAGTGTCCGCGACGATGGGCGTCCGCGTGACGCGCATGCAGACGTTCAGCTTCACGCTCGGCGCGGTGCTGGCAGCGCTGGGCGGCGCCCTCGCCTCGCCGGCAATCGGTGTCACGATCGGGATCGGGGCCGACATGGTCGTGCTCTCCTTTGCGGTTGTCGCGATCGCCGGTCTCGGACAGATCGAAGGCACTGCCGTCGCGTCCATATTGATCGGCGTTGCACATTCGTTGACGGTCTTCTTTCTGCCGATTCTCGATACGGTCTCGCCCTATCTGATCATGCTCCTTGTCTTGCTCGTCCGTCCGATGGGCCTTTTCGGCATGCAGCGGCAGCGGAGCATCTGAAATGGCCGCCGAAGGATCACCGACAGAAGCCGAATCGCATCACGAGCACTCCTCCATGCGCAACGCGCTCGCCGAGACCGCCAGCCCCCGGCAGGCTCCCATGAGAGCAACCGGCAAGCTGCGTGTCTCAGCCCTGGTGACGATTTTGGCTTTCTGCGCCGCACTTCCCTTCATTTCTCCGCCCGACACATTCGAATTCACGATCGTGCTCGCGGTGGGCCTTGCCGGGCTCGGCGTGGCTCTGCTTCTGGAAGCCGGGCTTATCTCTTTTGGACACGCCCTTTTCTACGGCATGGGCGGGTATACCGTCGCGGCTCTTGCCCCTGTCTTTCCGCGCTTCGGGATTCTCCTCCTTCTGTTCGGAGGAGGCGTGGGTGCCATCGTCGCGGCCATCGCCGGCCTTTTCATCGTGCGCTATCGTGGCGTGTTCTTTGCCATGCTGAACCTGGCGATTTCGATGGTGGCCTATTCGGTGCTCCTGAAATCGTACGCCATCTCCGGGGGCTCGGACGGAATGGTGGTACAGGTTCAGGGATTGGTCGGGCAGGCCCTCGGTCCGGGCGCATTCGGACGCGCGCTTTTCTATGTCTGCCTCGGCAGCGTGATCGTGCTCGGGGTTCTCCTGCAATGTTACCGGAGAAGCCCGGCCGGCTGGGGCCTCGGGGCGATCGAGGATCGCGAAATCAGAATCGAGTATCTTGGCGTTTCGGCCAACCGCCTGCTCCTGCAGGCTTATGTCATTTCCGGGTTTCTCGGCGGATTTGGCGGCGCGGTGGCGGCCAGCGCAGTTGGTCACGTCGCGCCGGACGATTTTTTTTGGACCACCTCGACCGTGCTGGTGGTGGTCGCGGTTCTCGGCGGCCGCGGAGTGGTCGGGCCATTTCTCGGAGCGGCGCTCTACGAGCTGCTGAGCATCGCCGCCGCACGATATCTGAGCAACAGTTGGGAGATTCTCCTCGGCGCCGTGATCCTCCTCGTCATCCGGTTCGCGCGCGAGGGGTTTGCTGGGTTGCCGGACACATGGCGCGCGGCGTCGCTGCAGTGGAGGCGGCAATGAAGGCTGCGCCAGCCCTCGAGGCAGAGCACTTGTTTCTCAGCTTCGGGGGTGTGCAGGCCGTCCGCGACGTGAGCCTCACAGTGGCAACCGGCGAGGTTCTCGCCATCATCGGCCAGAACGGCGCCGGCAAGAGCACCTTCCTCAACATGTGCACCGGCTATCTCAGGCCGGAGCGTGGTGCGATCCGGATCGCCGGCTGCTCGATTGTCGGACTGAAGCCACGAGCAATTGCCCGCCTCGGCGTCGCCCGTGCATTTCAGCACCCACAGATCTTTCCGCAGCGGTGCGTCATCGACCATTTGCGCTTTGCGAGCGCCGCGGCGCGACCCGGCTTTTGGAATCCATTCCGCCCGCTCAATTCGCCCCAGTCCGCGCAGGACGTCTTGCAGTTATTGGCCTTTTTCGCCCTGGACAAATTGGCCGATCAGCCCGTACGCGGCATTCCAGAGGGAGCACGGAAGCTGCTCGACGTCGCCATGGCGCTCGCTCTGGAGCCGAAGCTGATCCTGCTCGATGAGCCGACCAGTGGGGTCAGCAGCGCCGAGAAGCTCGGGTTGATGACGCGCCTCGTGCACGCACTTCGCGCGCGCGGGGTCAGCGCGATCTTCGTCGAGCACGATATGGACGTCGTTGCCCGCTTTGCCGACAGGGTGGCGGTGTGGGTCGAGGGCGCAATATTTCGCGTGGGATCTCCCGAAGACGTGCTCTCCGATCCCGAGGTCAAAGAGCATGTGCTATGAAAGACGCATGCGCCGCACTTTCCGTGTCGGGACTCGATGTGGTCCTCGAAGGGGCGCGCGTGCTGAGGAATCTCACCTTTCAGGTTCCTTCGGGGAAGACAATCGGCTTGGCTGGCCATAACGGCGCGGGGAAAACGACGACACTGCGCGCTTTGATGGGAGTTGTGCGCAGTCGTGGCGAAATTCACCTCGACGGCAATGCAATCGACAAAATGGGACCGGCGGAGCGAGCCAGGCGTGGCATCGGTTATGCGCCGGAGGACCGGCGACTTATCGTCGCCCTGAATGTCGTGGAGAATCTCAGGCTGCCAGCCGAGATCCGAGCATTTTCCGCCGCGGAGATCGAGCGCCGTCTCCAGGCCGTGCTGGAGTTGCTGCCCGAGCTTAAGGCACTGGAAAGACGCCCCGCCGGCCTCCTCAGTGGCGGACAGCAGAAGATGGCCGCGCTCGGCCGTGCGTTGATGGTCGGGGATCGGCTCCTTCTGCTGGATGAACCATTCCAGGGCCTCGCTCCCGCCCTCGCTCGGCGTTACGCAGAAGCGCTCCGGACCCTCCGGCTGCAACGTCCCGAGCTCGCAATCCTGATTACCGAATCCAATCCTTCTCTGCTCGCCCCCCTCGCCGCGCAGGTGTACACGATCGAGCGTGGAGAGATCCGCGCTCCGACACAGGTATAAATGGGGCGAGATGGAAATGGCATGTACGTCTGACATGGGGCGATGATCGCCGCCGTGCCTGTACGATCGTAGCGCTCACTGCATGACCGCGGCAAGCTACCGGTGGGTTCGGGCGAAAGCATTCCGAATTTGGCGACAGGAGACGCGCGTTCCTCGCGCAGGATGAGCTTAGGGCATCACGACAATTCAATCCAAACCTATTCCGCCACCGGTTGACCTGGCAATGCCTCTCGCGACACTACGACTTCATCGGAATAGAATTGCCAAAATCCTCATGCCCTTTCGTGAAGAAGACCATCTGGTCGAGATCTGTTACTGCCCCGGGGCCAATTTCCCTCTTTCCGATTGTCGGAACGGCGAGCTTGGTTCCCGACTTTGCCATGAGCTTGCCTGACTTCAAGAGGATCGCGCAGTATGTCGCCATATAGCCGTATTGATATGGACTCCAGAGAGCGAATTGCCTGCACGTGCCGTTTTCCAGAAATGTCGTCATCGTGCTGGGCAGCGCGAAGCCTGTCGAAAATACCTTGCCAGTGCGGCCGGTGTCCTCGATCGCCTTATTGATCGCAGGGTTGCTGATCCCGGAGCCACTGATGAAAAGCTTCAGCTCGGGATGCGCCTGCATCGCAGAACTTCCCACCGCGTAGCTCTTCTCTGGATCGTCATTTGCGTAGAGCGTGTCGATAAAATGGATGCTCTTATAGCGCGGGACGGTTGCAATCAGTTGATCGAGCGCCTCTTTCTGTGAGATAAAATTGGCAACCGTGGGTGTCGGCGCGATCCAGATCGAATGACCACCTTCCGGCGCATTGGCAAGAGCCGACTCCAGCATTGCCTTTGCCTGTATTTCGAATGGCGCCATGTTCACGAAAAGGTCGCGTCCGGCGGGAGCCACGTCGGCATCGAAGGTGACCACGATCGTGCCTTGGCTGCGAGCCCGGCGCAACACAGGCACGGGCGCGTTGAGATCGAGGGAAGCAATCACGATTCCATCCGGACGCTGCGGCAGGATGTTCTGGAGGACCTGCACCTGTCCCTCGACGTCGGCGGTGGTGGTGCCGATATAGATCTGTTGAGCCCCAAGCTCGGAGCACGCCTTGGCTCCCCCTGCCTTTGCGAGCTCGAAATAGACAAAGCCCGTGAACTTGGGCACGTTGAATATTCGCAATGGTCTTGCCCCATCGGCCGTGCCGATCACGACACCTGTCTCCGCCAGCGCCGCTGCAATCGTGGGCAATGCGACCCCGGCGCCCAGCATGCGCCGGAGCCAGGCGCGACGCGAGAGCCGCCCTTCGATCAGTGCCTTGGTCCAGGTGCGGTGCTTCTCTTCATAATCTTGGGTCATCGAATCCTCCGATTGTCGGTGTTGCACGCTTCAGGAAAGATGGTGATCGGCGTACCCGTATAGCCGCGCGGTGGCTCAGCCTGAGCAGCAGCGGGACAAGTACGCTGGCAACGAGGATCGTGCCGACCACCAGGGTTTGCACAGGCCCCGGCACATTGGCGAGCCCCATTCCGTTCTTCACGGTCCCGAGCAGCAGGAGCGAGAGCAGGACCCCCGGCACATTACCCCGCCCTCCGAAAATATCGATGCCGCCAAGGACAACCGCTGTGACGATCAGCAGAAGAATGTCGTCGGCATTGTCTGCGCGCGCAGACTGATACTGCCCGATATAGACCAGGGAGCCGATGCCGGCCATGCC
>JASHVY010000617.1 GCA_030044345.1 Acetobacteraceae bacterium
CACCCCACTCTGGTCTTTGTTTCGGCGCTCAACTGCATCGATTGCCTCATCGCTTCTCTAGATGCCAATTCGGTCCGCCGCTCAACCTCCGGAATTTGTTGTTGTCCAACAATAGGGCAACATGCCATGGTATAGCAAGTCAAGAATCGAAGGTGCCGGTCCGCCGTCGCTTCGGGAGAAGAACGTCATGTATGTCACGCAGTCGGGCGAGAAGGTGTTCGTCGTGGACGGGCACACCCATCTCTGGGACGCCCGCCCTGCAAACCGGCGCAATCGTTACGGGCTCTGCTTCATCGAAAGCTTCTGGGGCTCCCATGTTGGCATGACGCCGCCGGAAGACCGCTGGGATTTCGAGCGCTTCCTGCACTATGGTGTGGAGGGCGCCGCCAAGGACCTATTCGAGGAAGGCTATGTCGACGTAGCAATCATGCTACCTACATACCTTCACGACTTCTTTGTCCATGGTTTCAACACCATCGATCAGTGTGCGGCACTCAAAGAGGCGTTTCCGGACCGGGTGATACTGAATGGCCGCTTTGACCCGCGCGACGGTGCACGGGGGCTGGACCGGCTGGAAGAGGATCACGCACGCTGGCATTTCAAGGGGGTAAAGCTCTATACGGCGGAATGGAACGGCGTCTCCAAAGGCTATAGCCTGCGAGACGATTTCATTGCCCCCTACATGGAGAAATGCATTGAACTTGGTATAGAGATTATCCACGTCCACAAGGGACCGACGATCCACCCGCTTAACCTCGATGCTTTTGATGTCCACGACGTGGATTATGTCGCGACTGCCTTTCCCGACCTGAAATTCGTCGTTGATCATTGCGGCATGCCACGGATTGACGATTTCTGCTGGATTGCCGGGCAGGAACCGAACGTCTATGGAGGCTTGGCGCTGATCCCATCCTTTATACACGCTCGTCCGAAGTATTTCGCGCAGATGCTTGCCGATCTTCTATATTTTCTTGGGCCCAACCGGCTTATTTTCGGTTCTGACTACGGAATCACGAGTCCGAAATGGATCATTGAAAAGTTCATGGATTACGAATTTCCTGACGATCTCGCCAGGGAAGCGCAGACACAGCTGACGCTAGACGTGAAACGCAAGATCTTGGGCCTCAATGCCGCCAAGCTCTATGGCCTTACCCTACCCGAAGAGAAAGAAGTCTAACATGAACGGGCATGACACCGCTGGTGCGACGGTGGGGCGCCGCGCGGAGGTAATCGCCGCCCTCGACAGTGTACTCGACCCGGAACTCGACGAGTCGGTGATGGCTATGGGCTTCATCGAAAGCATGGAAATCGATGGCGGTTCCATCGACGTCACTTTCCGTCTGCCGACGTACTGGTGCTCAGCCAATTTCGCTTGGTTGATGGCGACCGACATGAAGATGGCGCTCGAAACCCTGCCGTGGAGCACCGCCGTTACGGTCCGCCTCGTCGATCACTTTGCGGCCCAGAAGATCAACCGGAGCATTGCCAACGGCCTCGACTTTGACGCCGCGTTCGGGGGAGAAGCCCGCGCCAATCTCCAGGATCTCCGCATCACTTTTCGTGAAAAGTCGTTTCTAGCGCGGCAAGAGACTTTTCTACGGATTCTGCTCGCTCGTTCCGACGCGGAGCACGTTCTCTTGACATCGATTTCGGCCGTTACCGCGATGGCTGAGACGGAAGAATCTGGCACGGCGAGGGCGGCATCACGCTATCTCCAGGCCCGAATTTGGGTCGGCCTTTCGCCTGACGGCCAGGCCCCGGCGTTTACTACGGCACGCGGCGAGCCGATTCTTTCCGACAGCTTGCAGGCCTATATCAGGGCCGGCAGACGAATTCGAGGCGCAGCGCAGGCGAATGCTGAGATGTGCCGGCTCCACCTGGCAGCACGATACGAAGGAACCGGCCCAGGTGAAGGAACGGCTCTCGTGAAAAGGCCGGCCTGCTTGAGGCCGCCGCGGACCGGGCCCCCGGGGACCGTCTGCCGATCCGTGACACTTTCGATGGCTGCCCAGGCGGAGCCTGCGCATCCGGCGCCAGCCCAGGACGTACCCCTTAACAATACCTAGAAACAGAATAGAGGAGAAACCGTCGTGACTCGAAGTTTCAATTCCGGTCTTTCGCGCCGCTCGCTTCTCGGAGTGTCGGTTGCGGCCGCCTCGGCCGCCGTCGCGGGGCACAGAGCTTCTGCTGCCAGCCGGCGTTTCGTGCCCTACAGCAACAAGAGCCTTGATTTCTATTTCTTCGTTGCTCAGCAGGAGGCAGTGAAACGGGCCGTGGAAGCCAAGGGCTGGCAGTTCCAAGCTGTCAACGCCAACTTTGACAATACGACGCAGCTGCAGCAGTGGGGTACGCTGCTGCTCAACGATCCAGCGGCGATTATCAGCGATCCGATTGATAGCCAGGCAATCGTCAGCGCTATTAGCAAATATAATGCCAAATCGATCCCGGTCGGCATCATCGACACGCCGGCCACTGGCGGGAACGTCGCGATCACTGTTGATTTTGATAACTACCAGGGCGGCGTCATGGCCGCAGAGACAATTGTCGACCGGCTGAAGAAGAAATACGGCAGCCCGAAGGGTATCGTCCTTAACTGCTACGGGGCACTGCAGAGCGTTGCCTGGCGGCTGCGCAAGGAAGGCATGGATGCGACCTTCAAGAAATATCCCGACATCAAGCTGCTCGACCGGCCAACCGATGGCCTGCTGAAGAACATGCTGAGCGTGACCACGGATACGCTGAGCGAGTTTCCCAACCTCGACGCCGTCCACGCGCCAAGCGATACGCCGTCGCGTGGTATCGTCACCGCTTTGCAGCAAAAGGGAAAGTGGAAGAAGATCGGCGACCCCGACCACGTGATCTTTGTCAATATCGATGGTGAGCCCATCGGCATACAGTGGATCAAGGAAGGGTATATGGATGCCGACATCTCGCAGGATCCCGTGGCCTACGGACAGATTACGGTTGAGATGCTTGACAAATACAGCTTGAACAGCAAGCCGGTTCCGCTTGGGCCATACGAGAATGATAGCTATTATTGGGAAAAGGGGGAGATCAAGACGTCTGCTAGTGGGCCAAGCCTCGTCATTCCCCCCTTTGTGATCGACGCGAGCAACGCAGGCGACAAGCGCCTATGGGGAAATATCACCTACTACGACTGGGGCCTCCATTACAAATAAATAGCGCTCCCACCTATGGGCATGCCCGGTGGCGTGCCCATCCTCTTTCGGGAGGTATCCGTGGCTCCTGGCCCGCTTCTGGAAACTCGTAACGTCATCAAGCGATTCACCGGCGTCATCGCACTGAAGGGTGTGTCTTTTGCTGTCGAGACGGGCACGATCCACGGCCTGCTCGGCGAAAACGGCGCCGGCAAGTCGACCCTCGTCAAGATCATCGCCGGAATGCAGGCGCCGACGGAGGGTGAAATCCTCCTTGATGGGACGCCTGTCGTAGCGTTCGACGTCAAGGCTATGGAAGGGCACGGGGTGTTTCTCGTGACCCAGGAGCCCGCCGTCGTCAACGAGTTGTCTGTGGCAGAGAACCTAATGCTGGGCCGCTGGCCCCGCCGTGGGGTCTGGGTCGATAGCCGCAGAATGTACGATCTCGCCACGCAGTTCCTTGAGGGAACCGGACTCGATCCCCGAGCCAGCGCTGGCGTGCTCTCGGCGGTAGATCGCCGCAAACTGAACATCCTGCGCGCGTTGCATAGCGGCGGTCGGCTCATCATCCTCGACGAGCCGACGACGGCGCTGACCACCGCCGACAGGCGTGCGCTGTTCGACTTCATGCGCAGGCTCAAGGCCAATGGCGTCACCTTCCTCTTCATTTCTCATTACAACGAGGAGATTCTTGAAATCTGCGATTCCGTTTCTGTACTTCGCGACGGAGTACTGGTGGTTGGTGGGCAGGCCGTGTCAGCGCTCGATTCCGAGGCACTGAGCACGATGGTGCTGGGGCGCGGCCTGGAGCTGTTTCACCGGGCCCGTGGCGCGGCACCAGCGCCGGAAGAGCCGGCCTGGCGCTTCCTCGATATCCGCGGGCGGGGCCTCGTTATCGACAGGCTTGACATCCGGCCGGGAGAGATTGTTGGCTTTGCCGGCCTTCCCGGATCCGGTGCGCAGGAGACGGGCCGCGCTCTCTACGGGCTTCTGCCGGTGTCTGGGACAATCGCGTTCGGCACGCAAACATTCCGAATTCCGACAGATCCGGCTACGGCGCTGAAGCGTGGAATCGCCTACCTATCGGATGACAGGCTGAAGGACGGAATCATCACGATCGAATCAATCCGAAACAACATTGTCCTTTCAAGCCTTTCGTCGGTCTCGGTGGCTGGTTTCCTGCGGCCGGCGCGCGAGCGCAGCGTGGTCGAGCGGTTTTTCGAAATGCTGGCGATCAAGGCCAGGAGTCCGGACCAGGCTGTTGCGGCGCTGAGCGGCGGAAATCAGCAGAAGGTTTGCCTGTCCCGCCTTTTGGCGACCGGCCCGAAACTTCTCATCCTTAATGAGCCGACCCGTGGCATCGACGTTGGCGTTAAGGAAGAGGTGCATCGGATCGTAGACCGGCTCGCGCGCAGCGGGGTTGCCGTCATTATTGTGACTTCCGATCTTGACGAGATGTTGCGTACAGTCGATCGCGTCATCCTTTTCGTTGATGGCCGCCCTGTTGGGGACCGAGCGGCGGCGAGCCTTACCAAGGACGAAATCCTTAGAGAAGCCTTCTCGACGCGCCCGGGCCACACGGTGCGGAAATTCGAGCTCGAGGCGGGAGCAAAGCCTGCATGAGCGCAAACATCGAGCCCAACACTGGAACCGCTGATTCTCTTCGCTCGAACGCCTCCGTCCCGAAGATCTGGAGGTACGCCCTACAAAAGGGCCTGCAGTATGTTGTCTGGATCTGGCTTGTCGGGCTCATCATCATTTTCAGCATCCTGAACCCATTCTTCTTCTCGACGTCGAACCTCCAGAACGTTCTGGTGCAGGCCACAGTGCTGGGTCTCCTCGGCCTGGCGCAGTCGCTCGTCCTGCTGGTCGGAGAGATCGATCTCTCTGTCGCAGCCAACGCCGGGATCTCCTCCGCGCTTGGCGCATTGGCGATCCAGCATCTCGGCATGCCGAGCTTTGTCGGCGCCGCCATCGGCCTGGCGGTGGCGACCTTGATCGGTCTGGTGAACGGGCTCTGCGTCACCCGGCTGCGTATGGTCTCGCTAATCGAAAGCCTCGGCATGATGATCATGCTGCAAGGTGGACTCCTCGCCATCACCCAAGGCAACACCATCACCGACTTGCCGAACGCCTATACCTGGATCGGCAAGGCGACACTGGACGGATGGCCGGTGATGCCGATCATGCTGCTGGCCGGCTTCGCGGCGATGGGCGTCATGCTACAGCGGACAGTGCTCGGACGCAGCCTTTATGCGACGGGCGGTAACGCCGCAACTGCATTTGTCGCCGGCATTCGCGTCCACCAGATCAAGATCATCGCCTTCACGCTTTCGGGCTTCGTGGCAGGACTGGCAGGGTATCTACTGGGCGCCTGGCAGATGGCTATCACATCCGACCAGGGAGAAGGCTTCTTGCTCTATGCAATCGCCGCCCCGATCATCGGCGGGGTCAGTGTCTTTGGCGGGCGTGGCGGCACTCTCGGTATCCTTGGCGGCGTGTTGTTGCTGACGGTAATCCACGTCGGGCTGGCAATTATTTACGTGCCCTCCTTCTATGTAACGATGATAGGGGGAATACTGATTTTCATTGCTGTTGCCGTGGATGCCATACGGGTCAACGCTATCGGCGGCCTTTAGCAGTCTGTTGAGGCCATGCTCAAACCATCATCTCCACCAAAGGTCACGGGAGCTGAGCTTGAAGTGCAGATATGCCTGCGAGCAGCGCAATGGCGGGTTATTTTCCGATTCCCGCGGTCATGCCCCGAACGAAGAATGACTGGCTCGCCAGATAAAGAATGACCAGGGGAAGGATCGACAGAAAAGCGCCTGCCATCACCAACGGCTCGTTGGTTGAATATCGGCCCTGGAACAGGGCCAGTCCGGCCATCAATGTCCGCTGGCTGTTGTTCTGCAGAAAAACCAGGGCAAAGAGCAGCTCATTCCAGACCCAGATTGCATTGACGATGACCAAGGTCGCCGTTGTTGCCACCGAGAGCGGCATGACGATCTGAAAAAGAATGCGCCCATGGGAAGCGCCGTCGATCGTCGCCGCCTCGATCAGCTCAAGCGGCAGCTCGCGGAAGAAGTTGACGAGGAAGAACACCGAGAAGGGGATAAGCAGGGCTGTATAAACCAGCATCACCGAGGGCAATGTATTGATCAGCCCTCCCTGGACCATGAGCGTGAAGAGCGGAACGACCAGCGCCACCGGTGGCAAAGCCATCAGCGCGATGTTCAGGTTGAAGAACACACGCTGCCCGAGAAACCGGCCGAAGACGATCGCGTACGCGGCCAACACAGCGATCAATGTCGCTGCGGCGACGGACATGAGGGACACGACAACGCTGTTGAGCGTCCAGCGGCCAAAGGGCATGACTTGGAACAACGAAAAGAAATTTGCGAGCGTCGGCGCCTGCGGAAGGCCGCTCGGATCGAGGGCGTAAGCCTGGGGCGTCTTCAGCGCCGTCTGCACGACAAACCATAGTGGATAGAGCGACACGAGGCTCAGAATGATCAACAATATCTGCTGAATGAGCGAGGTCGAGAACCGTTTCATCGGCTGGTATCCACCGCGCGTGCACGCAACCGCAGATAGAAGGCGATCAGAACGCAGGCCAGGAGCAGCAGCACAACCACTGCCGCCGAGGCGACCCCGATCGCCCCATTCTCGAATCCATTCTCGAATATGTAGTACTCCATGACGCTCGACGCTTCCGCCGGACCGCCCTTGGTGAGGACATAGACATAGGTGAAGATGGATGAAAGCACCGTGATCGCCTCGACAACGACGAAAAACTCGATCGTGCGCCGGATGTGGGGAATCAGGATCGCGCGTTGGATCTGCCAGCCATTGGCGCCATCGAGCTTCGCCGCCTCGATCAGCTCCTGAGGGACCGCCAGCAGCGCCGCCGCGAACACCACCACGCCGAATCCGAGCTGCTGCCAGATAATCACGCCCCCAATGGTCGGGACCACATTGGCGGCGGAGCCCAACCAGTCTTTCGCCATCCAATCCAGTTGCCAATAGCGGAGCTGGGTGTTCAGCACGCCATTGCGCTCCAGCAGATACCCAAACACCAGGCCGATGGCCGTCGCGGGCAGGATATAAGGGAAAAACACGATCGCGCGGTACTGCCGCCAGCCACGAACCTGTGCGTTCAGGATCAACGCAATCAGCAAGGCCAGGACCGTCATGACCGGAACGGTCGTCAGCAGCTTCAGATTGTTCAGCACCGACTGGAAAAAGACCGGATCCTGCCAGAGGCCAACGTAATTGGCGGTCCCTACGTAGCTGAGCGCGCCCAGCGACCCCGAGTAGAAGCTGAACCAAACCACCCTGGCGAGGGGGTAGAGAAACCCCGCCGCGATCGCCAGAGCCGCCGGGGCGACAAAGAGATAGGGCCAGAGGTATCGGCGGATTGGCCGGCGGCGGCGCGGCTGCCGCGTACCGCTGGAATCCCATTCGACACGCATCGCTGGAAGGCTCAGGGGCATCGCCGTCCGGTCAGGCACTCTCCTGACTCTGCTGATTGCACAGCGAAGCCTTGCCAGCGTTCGCGGGCATGATGAGGCCTGATCATCACACCTGCGCCTTGGTTCTGGCGATCAAATTCCTCGTTCTGGTGGATCCCCTCATGACTTCGCCCGGAGCCCCAGTGATCTTTGGCTCCGGGCGATGGTCGTGGGCTG
>JASHVY010000061.1 GCA_030044345.1 Acetobacteraceae bacterium
AGGGCAGGCGCTCGGCATCCGCGACGAGGAGGGAGAGCCCGGCCAGCCGCGCACGGCCGACCGCCCGGCGATGGGCGATTGCCAGCATGGCGGGATTGATGTCGGAGAGAATGACAGGGCCGCCGCCTCCGTCCTGCCAGGCGAAGCTGATATCGCCCGTGCCGCCGGCAAGATCGAGCAAGGTGGAAGCGGGGCGCGGGTCGAGCAGGGTTGCGAGCCGGCGCTTCCAGCGCCGATGGATGCCGAGCGACATCAGATCGTTCATCAGGTCGTAGCGCGGCGCGACGCTGGCGAAGACCGCCCGCACCATCGCCCCCTTGGCATCGCGCGGGACGGCCCGGAAACCGAAGTCCGTGGTCGCGTGATTGTCGCTCATGCGGCCGCAGCATAGCCTTCCCTCCTACCATGCCGGAACTCCCCGAGGTCGAAACGGTGATGCGCGGGCTTGCGGCGCGCCTTGCCGGGCGGCGCATCGCGCACGCACGGGTCGCACGCGAGGATCTGCGCGGGAAACTGCCCGACCGTCTCGCCGAACGGCTCCGCGGTCGCCGGGTGGAAGGGTTTCGCCGCCGCGGCAAATATATTCTGATACGGCTCTCGGGTGATGAGAGCCTGCTCCTCCATCTCGGCATGTCCGGACGGGTCCGGCTCACCACCGGAAATGCCGCACCCGTGACGCATGAGCACCTTGTCCTCGAGATGGATGACGGATCGCGTGTCGGCCTGATCGATCCGCGCCGCTTCGGCACCCTCGATCTCCTGCCGACGTCTGCGGAGGATCAGGATCCGCGCCTTGCCCGCCTCGGCCCCGAGCCGCTCGGCCCGGAATTCACCCGGGCGGTGCTCGAACAGGCACTGGCAGGGCGGCGCACGACGATCAAGGCCGCGCTGATGGACCAGGGCTTGATCGCCGGCCTTGGCAATATCTATGCCAGCGAGGCGCTTTACCGTGCCGAGATCAGCCCGCGGCGCATCGCTGCCAATCTCGGGAAGCAGCGGATCGCCCGGCTTCACGATGCGATCCGCGAAACGCTCAGCGAGGCGATCGCTGCCGGCGGCTCGAGCTTTTCCGATTACGTGCAGCCGGATGGGGAGCTTGGCTATTTCCAGCATGCCTGGCGCGTCTATAACCGCGAGCGCTGCCCCGTCTGCCCGGGGCCGCCGCTCTGTCGTGGCGTCGTGCGCATCGTGCAAGGCGGGCGCGCCAGCTTCTATTGCCCGCGCCGGCAGCGCTAGCTAGAAGCGGGAACGACGAGATGAGCGGTGAGCGATGAGCAGCGCTGGCGGACAGTTGATCAAGACCGAAAGGCATGGCAAGGCCGGGCTGATCCGGCTTGACCGGCCTGAGGCGCTCAATGCGCTTTCGGACGCGCTGATGGCGGAACTTGGCGCCGCTCTCGTCAAATTCGATGCCGATCCCGCGATCGGCGCCATTGTCGTCACCGGATCGGAGCGTGCCTTCGCCGCCGGCGCCGATATCCGGGAAATGAAGGATCGCCGCTTTCCAGACACGTTCCGGCATGATTTCATCGCCGCACACTGGGATATCCTGCTCGGCGTGAAGAAGCCGATCATCGCGGCAGTCGCGGGTTTTGCCCTCGGTGGCGGCTGCGAGCTTGCACTGATGTGCGACATCGTGCTCGCGGCGGATACGGCACGCTTCGGTCAGCCGGAAATCAACCTCGGGATCATTCCCGGCGCCGGCGGGACCCAACGGCTGACGCGCGCTGTGGGCAAGGCCAAGGCCATGGACATGGTGCTGAGCGGACGCATGCTGACGGCGGAAGAGGCGGAACGGGCAAATCTCGTTGCGCGCGTCATTCCTGCAGCCGAACTTCTTGCCGAGGCGATCAAGCTCGCCGAGCATATTGCCGCGCTCTCGCCGGTGGCGGTCGCGATGGCGAAACAGGCAGTTAACTCGGCCTTCGAAACGACTTTGCGAGCCGGCATCCTTTACGAACGGCAGCTCTTTCTTTCGCTCTTCGGCACGCCGGACCAGCGCGAGGGGATGGCCGCATTTCTCGAAAAGCGCACGCCGCGCTTCGATCAGGGCTAGAGCGGGATAGAACGGGATGGGTTCGCTCACGCTCACCTATCTCGCTAGCCGTTTGTTTTCCTGCGTGATTCATCATGCCTTCGGCAATCACGCTCCAAAAGATCCTGCGGCCAATCAAAGAGTTGCGCCGCCGTGGCGCACGCATGCAGGCGCGCGCCGGCTTGCTTGACTTGCCCCAGCTTGCTTGACTTGCTCTGGCCCGCTCTCTAGAAAGGCCCTTCCGCGAACCTGCAGTCTTCGCGGCCTTTCGCATCCAGCATTCATCCCTTAATCCGCTCCCGACGGAGCGGCACGGAGCCAATCGCATGGCCAATACGGCTTCCGCCAAGAAGCGCATTCGTCAGACCGAGCGCCACACGGCGCGCAATCGGGCACGCCGCGCGCGCGTGCGGACCTTCGTCAAGAAGATCGAGGAGGCCATTGTCCGCGGCGAAAAGGAGGCTGCCCAGGCGGCGTTCCGGGAGGCTCAGCCGGAATTGCATCGGGCGGCCACCAAGGGCGTTTTTCACCGGAACAAAGTGGCGCGGAATCTCTCGCGTCTTGCCGCGCGGATTAAAGGTATCAGTGCCGGTTAGTGATTCTTTCTTTCTTCGGCACAATTTGCAGAACCCAAATGTGACGTGAGATTTTCTTCCGGCAATAGCAGGCAAGACGTATTCTTTTCCAAGTTGATCTTTTTTTGACGATACACGCCCAATGGCCAATCGTTACATGGCCGATGCTGGTGCTGATCTTCTGACATGAGCAATATAATCCACTGATTATTTGTGTTCTTGTTCAGCGCCGGCAAATTTGAATTGCCTCTTCTTCCGGGTGTCTGTATGCCTTGTCACCTGTCCGCAACGTGAGGCGGACCCTTCTATGACGGCGCCGTTGGCTTCAACGGCGGGCAAACAGGGGGGAGCGGCAGAAATCGGCCTGCCGCTCACAGGTGGGTGTCGGTGACGGCGAACGGCAGCGCAACGGAAACGCAGGCTCACCGGGACGGGATTTCCCTAGAGATGGAGCCTGCCCAAAAACTGGCGTGCCAGTGGAACCGCATTCGCGAGCGGCTTCAGGCCGAGGTCGGAGAGGCGGAATATCGCACCTGGCTCAGGCAGATGACGCTCGGCACCATTGATGGCGACGAAGTCACCGTGCACCTGCCGACGCGGTTTCTGCGCGACTGGGTGCGCAGTCATTACGGGGACAGACTGAATGCGCTCTGGCATGGTGAGGATCCCGTAATCCGCAGAGTGGATATTCGCGTCGGCCGCGGTCTTTCGACAGGCGGGCTGGCGGAGAGTCTCACCCCATCGCCGGCGCCTTCCAAAAGCGCCGGAACGCCGGTTCAGCCGGGTGGGACACGGGCGGAGGAAAGGATGGAGGCGCGAGACTCGCTTTCCGTGACGCTCGAACCGCGATTCACTTTTCAGAGCTTCGTCGTCGGCAAGCCGAATGAATTCGCCCATGCCTGCGCGCGCCGCGTTGCCGAGCGGCCTGCCTCGCAAGGGTTCAACCCTCTCTTTCTCTATGGCGGCGTCGGCCTTGGCAAGACGCACCTGATGCACGCGATCGGCTGGGAGCTGCTCGGGCGGCGCGCCAAACATCCATCCGCGCTGGCTTCCGTGATGTACATGTCGGCCGAGCGGTTCATGTACCGTTTCATCGCCGCGATCCGCAGCCAATCGACCATCGAATTCAAGGAGCAGTTGCGCAGCGTCGATGTCCTGATGGTCGATGATCTGCAATTCCTGATCGGCAAGGACAATACGCAGGAAGAGTTCTTCCACACCTTCAATGCGCTCGTGGACGCGGGCAAGCAGATCGTCGTATCGGCGGACAAGTCGCCTTCCGACCTTTCCGGGCTCGAGGATCGGCTGCGAACCCGGCTCGGCTGTGGAATGGTGGCCGACTTGCATGCCACCACATTCGAGCTTCGCATCTCGATCCTGGAGGCAAAGGCCGCCGCGGCGGCAGTGAATGTCGCGCCAAAAGTTCTCGAGTTCCTGGCGCACCGGATCGCCTCCAATGTGCGCGAGCTCGAGGGAGCGCTCAATCGTCTGATCGCGCACGCCAATCTTTTCGGCCGCGAGATCACGATCGAGACGACACAGGAAGTGCTGCACGATATCCTGCGTGCGCATGACCGGCGCATCACGATCGAAGAGATTCAGCGCAAGGTGGCGGAGCACTGGAATATCCGGCTGACCGACATGACCTCCTCGCGCCGCGCGCGCGCGGTGGCCCGGCCGCGCCAGGTGGCGATGTATCTCGCCAAGCAGCTCACCAGCCGCAGCCTGCCGGAGATCGGCCGGCGCTTCGGCAATCGCGACCACACGACGGTGATGCACGCAGTGGCGCGGGTGGGAGAGCTGATCGGCCGGGATGCCGCCTTCGCCGAGCAGGTGGAGCTCCTGCGGCGCATGCTGGAGGGCTGACTTTCCGCCCAGGCCAGCCGGCCCAAGTGGCTGGTTGAGTGTAGCGGTCGCGTGCGGCGGGCGTGTGAGGCGGGTGAGCGGCCCCGCCCGCAGATCGGAACAAGTGGCAGAAATGGCAGGAGCGGCCCTCTGGCTTTCTTGCGCCGCCCGGCCGTATTGCTACAGTGGAGAGAGACTCGGATGACAGGCGTCCGGCGAGTCGGCTCGGGCGGCAGTTCATCGCATCCAAGGCAAAGCACGGCGGGCGCCTTCTGGGGACGACAGCAGCATGAGGTTCACCGTCGATCGCGCGACGATGCTCAAGGCACTCGCCCATGTTCAAAGCGTGGTCGAGAAGCGCAATACCATTCCCATCCTCGCCAATCTGATGCTGGCGGTGCGCGACGGAAGGCTGACCCTGACGGCGACCGACATGGAAATCGCCGTGGTCGAGGATGTCGCCGCGTCCACCAGCCAGGACGGCGCCACCACCGCGCCCGCCGTCACCCTCTACGAGATCGTGCGCCGCCTGCCGGAAGGGGCGGAAATCGAGCTCGATCATCCGGGGGGCGATGCGCCGCTCAAGCTCCGGGCCGGCCGCTACGTCACCAGCCTGATGGTCCTGCCGACGGAGGATTTTCCGGCCATGACCACGGGAACCCTGCCCTACCATTTCGCCCTGCCCGCGAGCGCGCTTCGCACCTTGATCGATCGTACCCGCTTCGCGATCAGCATGGAGGAGACACGCTACTATCTGAACGGCATCTATCTTCATGCCGCCGAGAGCGAGGGTGTCCCGGTCCTGCGGGCGGTCGCCACCGACGGCCATCGCCTGGCGCGGGTCGAGGAACCGCTCCCGGAAGGGGCAAAAGACATGCCCGGCGTGATCGTGCCACGCAAGACGGTGCTCGAGCTGCGCAAGCTCATCGAGGAAACCAGTGAAGCCGTGGAAATTGCGCTTTCCGACACGCGAATCCAGTTTCGTGTCGGTCCCGTAACGCTCACCAGCAAGCTCATCGACGGCACTTTCCCCGAATATGAACGGGTGATCCCGCGCGACAACGACAAGGTGCTGCGGGTCGCCAAGCGCGATTTCTCGGACGCGGTGGCACGGGTGGCGGCGATCTCCTCGGAGCGGTCCCGCCCCGTCAAGCTCAGCCTCTCGCGCGACCTGCTGGTGCTTTCGGCCATCAGCCCCGAACAGGGTTCGGCAAGCGAGGAGCTTGATGCCGAGCGGATGAAATACGAGGCGAGTCCGCTCGAGATCGGCTTCCAGGCGCGCTATCTCAATGATATCACCGACCAGATCGACGGGGATGTCGAGTTCCGCTTCGCCGACGGCACGGCGCCCACGGTGGTGCAGGACGCGGCGGATGCCAGCACGCTCTATGTGCTGATGCCGATCAGGGTCTGACCGGACCTCTGTTCCGATTGCGGAGTTCTTCCCTAATAGAAAGCACGAGCCGCGATTGCGCGAAAAAGAATAGCCCGATGCCGGCTTCGCTGCATTTGCAGCGGATTTCGCTCCGGACCTTCCGCAATTATGATCTGCTCACCTGGCAACCGGGCGCGGCGATCTCCGTCATCACGGGGCCAAACGGAGCCGGCAAGACCAACCTGCTCGAGGCGGTCTCCCTGCTTGCCCCCGGCCGGGGCCTCCGGGGCGCGCGCTTGAGCGAGCTGGCGCGACGGGCCCCGGGGGCCTCGGCAGAGCAGGCAGGCGCGGACGGAAGCTGGGCCGTTGCCGGCCGCTTCATGCACCCGAGCCACGGCAGGGTCGAGGTCGCAACCGGAGCCCTTCCGGAAGGCTCGCCGAAGGGTTCGCCGGGCGGAGCCACGGAGCGGCGCGTGCTGCGGCTCGACGGTGAGCCGGCGAGCCAGGCGGCGATTGCCGAGCGGGTCGCCATGGTGTGGCTGACCCCGGAGATGGCGCGCCTCTTTCATGAGGGGCCAGCCGGCCGCAGGCGCTTCCTCGACCGCTTGGTCTATGCGCTCGAGCCCGGACATGCGCGGGAGCTTGCCGCCTACGAAACGGCAATGAGCGGACGCAACCGGCTGCTCTCCCGGCCGGATGCCGACCCGGCATGGCTCGCCGCGATCGAGGAATCGATGGCCCGCCATGCAGTCGCCGTGGCCGCTTCGCGGAACCTCGTGCTCGCCCGGCTTGGCCGGATATTGCCTGCGGCCACGCCGGGCCTCCCCCTGGCTGAGCTCGCCTTGACCTGCCCGATCGCCGAGCGGCTTGCACGCGAGCCCGCGCTTTCCGTCGAGGAATGGCTGGCGCGCGCGCTCTCCGGGCGCCGGGCGGCGGATCGCGAGGCGGGCGGTGCGAGCCTCGGCGTGCATCGGAGCGAGCTTGCGATCCGCGACGCCGCGAGCGGCGCCGCTGCGGTGCGGGCGAGCACGGGGCAGCAGAAAGCGCTGCTGCTTGCGGTCGTGCTCGCGCACGCGGCGCTGGTCGCGGAGCGCCGAGGCGTTACACCGCTTCTCCTGCTCGACGAGCCGGCGGTGCATCTCGATGCAGCCCGGCGTGGCGCGCTGCTCGCAATCCTCGCCGGCCACGAGGCCCAAATTCTGCTCACCGGCACCGACGCCGAGCCCTTTCGGCCTCTCGGCGGACGGGCGGAATTGCTCAGGGTGGGCGAAGGGCGGCTCGCCACGCTCGATCGATTCGCATAGAATTCGCGCCGTCCCGTTGGGGCGTAGCCAAGTGGTAAGGCAGCGGATTTTGATTCCGCCATTCGGAGGTTCGAATCCTCCCGCCCCAGCCAGATCAACAGCTTGGCGGCCGCCGCCGTCGAAGATGCAGGACATGGCGGCACGAAAGCCTTTCCGCAGATCGCTTGTGGCGAAATCGCGGAGCAACCCGCCATGAGGCCAATCGGGGCCCCTGACCACGCCAGATCAATATGGCTT
>JASHVY010000618.1 GCA_030044345.1 Acetobacteraceae bacterium
AAGCAAGAGCAATGAGAGGCAGAATTGCCGGACGACCCATCTTGACCGCGCCGACGGTAAGAGCGGCGAGCAGGCTCAAGCCCGCGAAGGCGTACACCCGTGCAATTCCGCAGGCGGCAACCAGGCCCAATCTGGCCTGCCACGGCCGTACGAGACGAAGAAGGGATGCGATTGTCTTCTGCCAGCCGATCTGCTCCCCATCCTCATCGAGTGGATGCGTCCTATTGGTTGGAGTGTCTTCGACCGGCTCCGCGCGATCAGACGAAAATCCTCCAAAGCATGTTGTCGCACCTTGCGCGGCGGCCTGGCCGATTTGAAGTTGCATAAGCCGGGTATAGACCCCGCCGCGAGCCAACAGGTCCGCATGAGTGCCGCTCTCGATGACGCGCCCGCTTTCGACGACGAGGATACGGTCGCAGTTGATGATATTCGAAAGCCGATGGGCAAGCACGAGCGTGGTACGCCCCCGCATGAGACGATCAAGAGCTTCCTGGATCAGCGCCTCGTTTTCGACATCGACCGATGACAGGGCTTCATCGAGTATCAGGATAGGGGCGTTTCGTAGAAGCGCGCGAGCAATCGCCAATCGTTGACGCTGTCCCCCCGACAGGAGCGAGCCCCGTTCTCCGATGACAGTCGCGTAGCCATTGGGCAATTGCATGATGAAATCATGCGCATTGGCCGCCTTTGCGGCGGCCATGAGCTCTTTGGTGGTTGCCCCTGGGCGGCCGATACGAAGGTTATCGGAAACCGAGCCGTGAAAGAGGTGAGCGTCCTGGCCAACAATGGCAACCAAAGAGTGAAGGGTGAGAGAATCGAGAGATTTGATGTCATGGCCGGAAATTGCAACCGTTCCGATCTGCGGGTCGTAGAAACGCATGAGCAATCTGGCAATGGACGATTTTCCTGCGCCGCTCTCACCGACGATGCCGACGCGTTCGCCAAACGCAACCGAAAAAGTCATATCGTCCAGCGAAGGCTGGCTGCGCCCGGGGTAGGTGAAGGTGACGTGCCCGAACTCAACCCGGAGATCGCCGCAAGGAATCGCATTCCCGGCGGTCAAGGAAGAATTCGGTGGTTCCGGCATGCCGGGCTTGGCATCGAGGAGCCGCAAAACGCCGAATGCGGCTGACTGGCCCATCATGCCCTGATGGAGAAGGAGACGGAGATCCCGCAGCGGCCTGAAGATCTCGGTGCCTGCCATCAGCACCACCAGCAAGGCATCCAAGCCCATGCGGCCTTGGTCGAGGCGCCACACCCCGAGAGCGATCGCTCCGGCGAAACCGAAACCCGTGCCAAGATCCACGGCACCGCGTGTCAGCAGGCCGAGCGCGAGCACCCAAAAGGTCGTTTGAGACAAAGCGGTCGCCTTGTTGGCCAGCATGCGACCATATTCGGCGCTCCGGCCGAGCGATTTGAGGGTGGGCAGACCCTGGATCGCGTCCAGGAATTCCGCGGAGAATTCCCTGAAAGCACGCCTCCGGGAAAGCGCGGCGTCGCGATCCTGGCGGTGGATCACGATCGGCGCGACAAGCGTGAAGAGAGCGGCTGCAAGCAAAACCAGGGCGACCGGCAAATCCCAGAACATTACGGCTATGAAGATGACGAACGGAGTGCAAACGGCGAGAAACAATTGGGGGAGATACTCCCCGAAAAAAGTATGAAGCTGTTCCACTCCATCGGAAACGACCATCGCCAAACCTCCGGTACGGTCGCTGCCGGCCCAAATGGGTCCGAGTTCTGCAATCTTTTCGTGCAAGCGTTCGCGTAAGCGGGTCTGAATCCGGCCGGCCATTCTGTTTGCGATCTTTGAGCGGAGGGAATCGAGCCGGGGGCGAAGCAGAACACAGGCTGCGGCGCCGAATGCTGCCGGAACGACTGCTTGCAAGGCCGCGCCCGAGAAGACCTTCAGGAGAAGTTGCGCCAGGAAGGCAAAGCGCCCGATCCCTACGGTCATCGCGGAGAGACCGAGAAGGACGGACCAGACAATGGATGGGCGAAATCCTGCAGTCAGTCGCCATAGGCGAGCGTCCAGGTACATCTGCCCCTCCCCGTCGCCAGAGATTGCTCGTCACGGATTGCAACGCGAGAAGTGGTAGGGTGCCGGAAAGGAACGGGGAAGCGGATAAATTCTCATATCGAGTTGAGCACAGTTGAACAGTGGCGCTGTCGAAATAGCGGGGTCTGGTCTAGGCTTTTATTGACTATGAACAAGCCATCGTTCGCTCGGGGAAGACTCTTTCAAAGAACGCCATCGATGTCGGTTTGCGCAAAATCCCCGCCCACATAAAGCAGCCGGCATCCATGCTCCTTCGCCGTTTCGTAGGCGAAGCAGTCGCCGAAATTCAGCGCTGCCGGATGCACGCCTTTGCCCCATTGCCCATAGACCCGTGCAATGCGCCGCGCCGCGGCGGACGTCACGCTGACGACCTCGAAGCCAAGCCCTTCGATCAGACGCTCCATTTCCTCGCCGACATTGCGCCGGGCGGCGACGATGAGCGCTTCCGCAACCGTGCCGGCCGAGATCAGGAGGCCGTCCTCGGCCTCCAGCGCCGCGATGCAGGCGTCCGCTTCCGGGTCATCGAGCAGGATCGCCATCAGAGCGGACGTATCGACCGCGATCATCCGGGCAGGCCGTCATCGCCATAGAGGAAATCCTGGCTGCGCGCGGCGCCTGGTCCAGAAGCGGCCTTCGTCGCGGCAGATGCCCGTATCCCCTCAAGCAGCGCCCGGCGGGATTTCCTGTCCGGCGCCACCCTGACCGGCACGAGACGCACGGCGGCATGGCCATGGCGCGTCAAGATGACCTCATCCCCCGCCTCGGCGCGCCGGACCAGCTCCGTCAATTGCCCCTTGGCCTCGGTCACGGACATCCTCATGGACTGCTCCTGGCACGGACCATTCAAAGGTCCAATCACGCATAACATTTAGACCATATAATAGACCAGATCGAGCAAGAAAGGCGGCCTCGGTTCTCGTCAGCCATTCTGGGCCAGTCATCTTGGGGCCAGCCGTCTTGGGAGTGGGCTGGAACGCACGTATAGGTTCAGTCATCACCGGACCCCGCGACCAGGGCAGGGGCAGCCCCCATGCCGGATCGTGCCGTGATCCACCAAATTCTCGCGTGACCCGACCCATGCCCAAGCCCTCCACCCGTTTCGTCTGCCAGTCCTGCGGCGCGGTCAGTGCGCGCTGGGTCGGCCGCTGCGAAAGCTGCGGGGAGTGGAACACGCTCGTCGAGGAGATCGTGGCGCCGCGCCCCGCGGCGAAGCTGGCAGCGGGGCGGAGTGGGGCCTCTGCCCGCGCGCTTTCCTTCGTTCCGCTCACCGGCGAAAGCGCGCCCGCGCCGCGCACGGAAACGGGGATTGCCGAGCTCGATCGTGTGCTGGGCGGCGGGCTCGTCCCGGCGGCCGCCATCCTGGTGGGCGGGGATCCCGGCATCGGCAAATCGACCCTGCTGCTTCAGGCCGCGGCTTCCGTCGCGCGCGCCGGGCGCCGCGTGCTCTATGTCACGGGCGAGGAATCGGTCGAGCAGGTGCGGCTGCGCGCGCTCCGCCTCGGCCTCACGGAAGCGCCGGTCGAGCTTGCCGCGGCGATCGATCTCGGCGAGATCGCGCCCGCGCTCGAAAAAAGCGGCGCCGCCCTCGTGGTGATCGATTCGATCCAGACCATGTGGCTCGAAGCGGTGGAATCCGCCCCGGGCACCGTCAATCAGGTGCGCGCGAGCGGGTTCGAGCTGACGCGGCTCGCGAAATCCACAGGCTTCTCGCTGGTTCTGGTCGGCCACATGACGAAGGACGGGGCCATCGCCGGCCCGCGCGTGCTCGAGCACATGGTGGATGCGGTGCTCACCTTCGAAGGCGATCGCGGCCATCAGTTTCGCATTCTGCGCGCGGTCAAGAACCGCTTCGGCGCCACCGACGAGATCGGCGTTTTCGAGATGACGGATCGCGGGCTGGCCGAGGTCGCCAATCCCTCCGCGATCTTTCTCGCCGAGCGGCGCGGCAATGTCGCCGGCAGCGCCGTCTTCGCCGGGATCGAAGGCACGCGCCCGGTTCTGCTGGAGGTGCAGGCGCTGCTGGCACCCGGCGGCGGGGGCGCGCCGCGCCGCGCAGTCGTCGGCTGGGATGGCGGGCGGCTCGCCATGCTGCTCGCGGTGCTGGAGGCCCGCGCCGGGCTCACCCTCGCCGGCGCGGATGTCTATCTCAATATCGCGGGGGGGTTGCGCATCGCCGAGCCGGCGGCCGATCTCGCGGTCGCCGCCGCGGTGGTCTCGGCCGCGACTTCGGTGCCCACCGCGGCGGACATGGTCTATTTCGGCGAGATCGGTCTTTCCGGAGAGGTACGCCAGGTCGCCCAGGCGGAGGCCCGGCTCAAGGAGGCCGGCAAGCTCGGCTTCACCGCGGCAACCCTGCCCCGGCGGCTTGCGCGCGGCGCACGGCCGCTCTCCGCGCCGGAGGGCTTGTCTCTCACCGGCATCGGCCATGTTTCCGATCTCGTGGGGTCTTTTCGCAAGCCGGATGGACGGAGCCGGTGACAGCTTGGCGAATCCGCCCTAATCGGCGCTATAGGAACAATATGCCGGCAGGGCTGGCGGCGGTTGCATGAACTGGGTGGACCTGCTCGTTCTCGGCGTGGTCGGCATCTCGGCGCTGATCGGCTTCGCGCGCGGCTTCGTGCGGGAGGTGCTGGGGATCGGCGCCTGGCTTGGCGCCGCCGTGATCGCGGCCATCGCTTTCCCCTTCGCCTCGGCCCGGGCGCGCGGCATGATCGCCGATCCCGGCATGGCCGATGGCGCTGCCGTTGCGGTTGTTTTTCTCATTGGCCTGATCCTGCTCTCGCTGATCGCCTCCTTCATCGGCGGCATGGTGCGCAACTCGGTCCTGGGCGGTCTCGATCGCACGCTCGGCCTCGTTTTCGGCCTCGCCCGGGGTGCGGTGCTGATCATCGTTGCCTATATCGTGCTCGGGCTGATCGAAGCGCCGGCCGCCTGGCCGCCGGTGGTGCTGGCTTCCCGATCTCTTCCTTTCGCCTATGACGGCGCCGCCTGGGTGGTCCAGTTGGTGCCGGCGCGCTATCGCCCCCGGCTCGATCCGCCGCCGGCGCCGCTTTCACCGGGGGCGACGGCGCTCTTGCAGGCGAACCCGGGTGGCTCGGCGCTCGACCCGCCGACTCGTTGAGGAGAAGTGCTGGAATGATGCCCCATCCCGACGATCCTGCGGATGACGAATTTCATCAGTCTCCGATCGCGGAGAAACGTGAATTGGAGACCCGGGCAAAGACCGCAATGCCGGCTCCGGAAGAGAGCTGGCACGAGGAATGCGCGGTCTTCGGCGTCTGGAACGTCGTCGATGCCGCGGCGGTCACGGCGCTCGGGCTGCATGCGCTCCAGCATCGCGGCCAGGAGGCGACGGGCATCGTCTCCTTCGATGGAAGGCACTTCTTTTCCCACAAGGGCCTCGGCCTCGTCGGCGACAATTTCGGCGATGCCCGCGTCATGGCCGGCCTGCCCGGCACGCATGCGATCGGCCACAACCGCTATGCCACCACCGGCGATACGGTGCTGCGCAATGTCCAGCCGCTCTACGCCGATTTCGAGTTCGGCGGCTTCGCGATCGGCCATAACGGCAACCTCACCAACGCCCATCGCCTGCGCCGCGATCTCGTCCGCCGCGGCTGCCTCTTCCAGTCCACCACGGATTCCGAGGTCTTCGTCCATCTCATCGCCATCAGCACCTATTCGACCGTGCTCGACCGGCTGATCGATGCGTTGAAGCAGGTCACCGGCGCCTATAGCCTGGTGGCGCTCACCAACACCGCGCTGATCGGCGCGCGTGACCCGCTCGGCGTCCGCCCGCTCATCCTCGGCCGTCTCGCCGGTGCCGACGGAACGCCGGGCTATGTGCTGGCGAGCGAGACCTGCGGGCTCGAGATCGTCGGCGCCGAGTTCGTCCGCGATGTGGAGCCGGGCGAAATCGTCGAGATCACCGATGCCGGCGTGCGCAGCATCCGTCCCTTCGGCCGCGTGCATCATCCGCGCTTCTGCGTCTTCGAATATATCTATTTCGCCCGCCCGGATTCGCGGATGGAGGGCACCTCGGTCTATGAGGCGCGCAAGCGCATCGGTGCGGAGCTTGCCCGTGAATCGCCCGTGCCGGCGGATCTCATCGTTCCGGTGCCGGATTCAGGCGTGCCGGCGGCGATGGGATATTCCGCCGAAAGCGGCATTCCGTTCGAGCTCGGCATCATCCGCAATCATTATGTCGGCCGCACCTTCATCGAGCCCACCGACCAGATCCGCCACCTCGGCGTGAAGCTCAAGCACTCCACCAACCGTTCCGTGCTGGCGGGAAGGCGCATCGTCCTGGTCGATGATTCGATCGTGCGCGGCACGACCAGCCGCAAGATCGTCGAGATGGTGCGCGCCGCCGGCGCCTCGGAAGTGCATATGCGCATCTCCTCCCCACCGACCAGACATCCCTGTTTCTATGGGATCGACACGCCCGAGGAGAGCCATCTCCTCGCCGCGCGGCATGATCTCGTCGAGATGGCAAATCTGATCGGCGTCGACAGCCTCGCCTTCATCTCGATCGACGGGCTCTATCGCGCGCTCGGCCGCGGCCCGCGCGATCCGTACCATCCCGCCTTCTGCGATGCCTGCTTCACCGGCGACTACCCCATCCCGCTCGCCGACGTCACCGACAATACCGAGCGCCAGCTCTCGCTCCTCGCCGAGGAACGCTGAAATTTGACACGCCCGCTCGAAGGGCGGGTCGCGCTGGTCACCGGCGCGAGCCGCGGGCTCGGTGCGGCGGCGGCGGTGGCGCTCGCCCGCCTGGGCGCGGACCTCGTTATCACCGCCCGGACGGTGGGCGGGCTCGAGGAGACGGACGATGCCATCCGTGCCGCCGGCGGCAAGGCGACGCTGGTACCGCTCGATCTGCGCAACGGCGAGACGGTCGATACGCTCGGCCCGAGCATCGCGACGCGCTTCGGCCGGCTCGACGTGCTCGTGGCCAATGCCGCTTCGCTCGGCCCGCTCACGCCGGTCGGTCATATCCTGCCGGCGGATTGGGCCGAGGTGATGGAGGTCAATCTCGCCGCGTCCTGGCGGCTGATCCGCACCACGGCACCCCTTCTTCTCGCCGCCGAGGCCGGCCGCGCCGTCTTCGTCACCGATTCCCGCGCGCGCGCGCCCCGCGCCTATTGGGGGCTCTACGGCGCGAGCAAGGCCGGCCTGGAATATCTCGCCCTCACCTGGGCCGACGAGACGCGCAACACCAATCTTCGTGTCAATCTCTTCGATCCCGGCCCGATGGCGACCAAGCTCCGTCTTCGCGCCATGCCCGCCGAGGATCGCAGCCTGCTTCCGCTCCCCGAGGATGCCGCCCCTGCGCTCGCCGCCCTCTGCCTGCCGGAGGAGACGCGCCACGGCGCCTTGGTTACGGTGCCTTGATTAGAGGGCCGTGCCCGTCGCCTGGCGGATGAAGAACCGCTTGAGGCGCGGCATCCGATCGACCGCGGCGATCCCGAGATCACGGGCCAGGCGGAGCGGCGCGATATTATTGCTGAAAAGCCGTTCGAGCCCGTCGGTCGCCGCCAGCATGAGCAGATTGTCTGCCCGCCTGGCTCGCTGGTAGCGCCGCAGCAGCGCGGGCGCGCCCGGATCCGCCCCCGAAGCCGCCGCTTCCTCCATCAGCTCGGCGAGCGTGATCGCATCGCGGAAGCCGAGATTGAGCCCCTGGCCCGCGATCGGATGAATGCCATGGGCCGCATCCCCGGCCAGCACCATCCGCACATCGGTGTAGCGATGGGCGAGCATCGCCCCGATCGGATAGCGGAAGCGCCGTCCGAGCGGCCGCACCGCCCCAAGATGCCCCCCGAGCCGCCGCGCGATCTCCGCCCCGAACCGACCGTCATCGAGCGCGAAGAGCGAATCGGCGAGCCGCGCCTCCTCGGTCCAGACGATCGCCGAGACGTGCTCGGCCCCCTCGGTCGCGCTCATCGGAAGCTGCGCGAAGGGGCCAGCCGGCAGGAAATGCTCGAGCGCCACATTCTCGTGCGGCCGCTCATGCGCGATCGCCGTGACGATCGCTTCCTGCCCGTAGGAGAAGCGCGTGAACGGGATCCGCGCCGCACGCGCGAGCGGGCTTCGCCGCCCCTCCGCCGCCACGACCAGCCGGGCCGCGATCTCGGTTCCATCCGTGAGCGTGATCCGCGCCCCTGCCTCCGACCGCTCGACCCGTGCCTCGGCCGGCGCGAAAACCGAGAGATCCGGAAGCTCTTCCATCCGCGCATTGAGCGCCATGCGCAGGCTTCGCGCCTCGACCATCCAGCCGAACGGCGCGTCCGAGCCCGCTTCCCGCACATCGAAGCCGAGGCTGAGGCGCGAGGCCGGGCGCCCGAGGCGGCCGTCGGTCACCCGGATGCCGAGAATCGGGCAGGCGGGAAAGGGCAGCCTCGGCCAGACCCCGCCCGCATCGAGCAAGGGGCGCGAGCCGGAGGCGATCGCATAGGCGCGGCCATCGAAGTCCGGATGCTCCATCGGCGGCAGGGGCGCGCGGTCGATCACCGCGGTCGCGATCCCGCTCTCCGCGAGCCGGCAGGCGAGCGAAGCCCCGACCGGCCCCGCGCCGACCACCGCCACCGTCACGTCGAGTCGCATCGCCATCGCCGGCCCGCCGCTTTTTCCGTCAGATGCTTCGTGGTTATAGGCTAAGATATCGCCTGAACGGAGCAGGGGACCTCAAGCGCGCATGGCCACCGCCCAATCGATGCAGAGCCTGGCTTCGCCCGCGATCAAGGCCCTCATCCGCCGCCGGCTGGCGGAGCTGGGCGGCCTCGCGCTCGGCCTCGGTGCGATCGCTTTCCTGCTCGCGCTCGCCTCCTACGATCCGCTGGATCCCTCCATCAATACGGCGAGCGGGGCAATCCCGCACAATCTCGCCGGCCCGGTCGGGGCGCTGCTCGCCGATCTCCTGCTCCAGAGTTTCGGGCTGGCGGCCATCCTGCCCGGAATCGCGATGCTGGCCTGGGCCTGGCGCGTCGCCTCGCGACTCGGCCTCGGCCGCCTCGGCCCGCGGCTGGTCGGCGTCGCCATCGCCGTGCCCGCCTTCGCCGCCATGCTCGGCGCCATCGCCGCCAGCACGACCAACCTCGCCTGGCCGGTCACGGCCGGCCCCGGCGGCGCGATCGGCCGGTTGATCGGCGGCACCGTGCTCGCGGCCGGCGATGGGCTGCTCGGTCCGCTCGGCCTCCTGCTCGGCTGGGCGCTGCTGGCGATGCTGGCCGGGATCTCCGGCTGGCTCGCGCTCGGCCTCTCACAGGGTGAATGGCAGGCGGCAGGCCGGGGCGCTGCCGACGCTGCCCGCTTCTCCGCCCATCACGGCTGGAACGTCATCGGCTTTCTGCGCCGATTCGTCCGCTTCCCGGCCAAAACGCCGGAGCCCGAGCCGATCGCGAAGCTGCTCGCCAATGTCGATGCCGCGGAAGCAACGGAAGAAATGGA
>JASHVY010000619.1 GCA_030044345.1 Acetobacteraceae bacterium
AATGGCTGCGATTACTGCCTCTCGGCGCACACTTATCTCGGTCTGAACCTCGCCAAGATCGATCGTGCCGAGGTCGCCTTGAACCGCGAGGGCAGCTCATCCGATCCGAAGGCCGATGCTGCGGTTCATTTCGCCGCCAGGGTTGCCAAGACGCGTGGCAAGGTTGGCGATGCCGACATCGAAGTCGTGAAGAAGGCAGGATATTCCGATGCCCAGATTGTCGAGATCGTCGCTGTCGTCGCCGAGAACGTGCTGACCAACTTCGTCAACAATGTTGCCGAGACCGATATCGATTTCCCAGTCGTTCGCGCCGCGGATCGGGAGTGAATTGCACCGCCGGCTGATGAATGTTCGGAGGGACTGCCATGTCTTATGATTTTCTCGATATCGCTTCGACTCCCAGTGTCATTGCGGCGCAGACTGCCAATGGCAGCCGGGCGAAATGGGAGCGGCTCGCCGCGGACCGGTCATTCGACGGGTTGACCCCGGATGAGATGGCGTTCATCGCCACACGCGACAGTTTCTACATGGCGAGCGTGTCGGAAACCGGCTGGCCTTATGTGCAGCATCGCGGCGGGCCGCCCGGATTCCTCAAGGTGCTCGACGAAAGAACGCTCGCATTCGCGGATTTTCGCGGCAATCGGCAATATATCAGCCTTGGCAATATCTCGGCAAATGACCGTGCCGCATTGATCCTGATGGACTATCCGCATCGCGCGCGATTGAAGATCTATGCGCGTGTGGAAATCAGGGATCTTGCGGCGGAGCCTGAGCTTGCGGAGAGGCTCGTGTTGCCAGGCTACAAGGCGCGGCAGGAGAGGGTGTTCCTGCTGCATGTCGAGGCGTTCGATTGGAACTGCCCGCAGCACATCACGCTTCGCTTCACGGAGGCTGAGATCGAAGCCGCCATTCAGCCCATGCGGGCGCGTCTCGCCGCGCTCGAAGCGGAAAACCGGGCCTTGCGGGCGAGATTGGCAATGGCGATCGAAGGGGTAAAATCAGGCTGAATGATACGCGATATGCTTTTGTTTGGTGCAGCATGACCGAGCCGTGATACCGCCTTGGATATTCGGAAAACCTCAATCCTTCGCTTCGTTCTCGAGAGTGGGATATGTTCACTTCCGTTCGCCCATCCCGCTCTCGGCCATTGTTTTCCCGCGTGATTCAGATCTATAGTGATTTCACCTCCGGTGATCGCGCTCCAGCAATAGACGTTCGCCATAGGCTAGGATGGCATCGGCGAGCTGGCGTGCTGGTGGACGCAAGGTGCCGCCGGCGGCGCGCAGCACGAATTCGATCTCGCCGAGCGGTGGCAGCAAATCGGGGGGTAGCTCCGCCAGCCCGTGCGGGATAAGGCCGCGGGCCAATGTCAGCACGCCGAGACCGGCAAGCGCGGCGGCGCGCAGGCCCGTGAGGCTCCCGCTGGTGCAGGCGACCTGCCAGGGACGCCCAACGCGTTCCAGGGCGCGCAGGACCTGCGCACGGGTGATGCTGGGCGGCGGGTAAAGGATCAGGGGCACGGGCCTTGTCGGGTCGATCTCGATGCCGGGCGCGCCGACCCACACCAGCCGATCGCGCCAGACGAGGCGGCCACGCTCATCGCCCTCCGGGCGCTTGGCCAGCACCAGATCGATTTCACCCTCATCCAGCCGTTCATTGAGCCAGCCGCTGAGGCCCACCGTGAGCTCGAGATCGACGAGCGGATGAAGGCGGGTGAAATCGCGGAGCACGTCCGGCAGGTGCGAGAAGACGAAATCCTCGGAGGTGCCGAAACGCAGCCGACCGCGCAGCCGCACCCCTGCGAAATAGCGTTCGGCGCGCTCGCCCGCCGCGAGGATGCTCTCGGCGAAGGCGATCATCGCCTCGCCTTCCGGCGTCGGGCGGACCGAATGCGTGTCTCGCACGAAGAGCCGCCGGCCGAGATGCTGCTCGAGACGGCGCACATGCTGGCTGACCGCGGGCTGGCCGAGCCCGAGCCCGCGCGCGGCAGCGCTGAAGCTGCCGGCACGCGCGACGGCGAGAAAACTTCGCAGCAGCAGGAGATCCAGCACAGCAGAAGCTTATCACGAATCATGATGACACTAAGTGGTCGCGGGCCGCTTCACAACCGCGTCGTGCCGGCACATTCCGATAGGGCGAAAGCAGGTGCTTCATGTTCCTCCGCCCTCTGCTCCGGCGCTTGCCCATCGATCCCTACCTGATTGCGATCGTCTCGATGGCAGCACTTGCCTCGATCTTTCCATGCCGCGCCGCGGTCGCCGCCGGATTCGATCAGGCCGCCAGGATCGTCATCGGGCTGCTGTTCTTCCTCTACGGCGCGCGGCTTTCGCCGCAGGCGGCCTGGCAAGGGTTCTCGCACTGGCGGCTGCAAGGGCTGATCCTGGCCGGCACCTTCGCCCTCTTTCCCGCACTCGGGCTCGCGGCGCAAATCCTCGTGCCGCGCTTTCTCCCTGCCGCTCTCTATCCGGGGCTGCTGTTCCTTTGCATGCTCCCTTCGACGGTGCAGTCTTCGATCGCCTTCACCTCGATCGCGCGCGGCAATGTCGCGGCCGCCGTTTGTGCAGCCTCGGCCTCGAGCCTGCTCGGCATCGTCCTCACGCCGCTGTTGGTCGGTCTGTTGATGGGCGCGCAGGGTGGAATTTCCCTGCACAGTGTCGAGGAGATTCTGCTCCAGCTCCTGGTGCCGTTCGCGGCCGGCCAGCTCGCGCGGCCATGGATCGAGGCATGGCTCAGCCGGCACAAATGGCTCACCGGCCTCGTGGATCGTGGCTCGATCCTGCTGATCGTCTATACGGCCTTCAGCGAAGGCGTGGCCAACGGCATCTGGCATCGTGTCGATCTCGCAAGCCTCGTGAGCGTGGTGCTGGTCAATAGTCTTCTGCTCGGCCTTGTCCTGACGACGACCACGTTGGCGAGCCGATGGCTCGGCTTTTCGCGCGAGGACGAGATCGCGATCGTCTTCTGCGGTTCGAAGAAGAGCCTCGCCAGCGGCATTCCGATGATCAACGTGCTCTTCCCGGCCTCCATTGTCGGGCTGATGGTGCTGCCTCTCATCCTGTTCCATCAGATCCAGCTCATGGTCTGCGCCACGCTCGCCCGCCGCTATGCAAGGCGCGAGGCCCTGCCCAGCGAGCATTCGGCCAGTTCGATTGCAGCGAAGGAAACGATGCCGTCCGCTGAACGGTCACGCCGGAAACGAGCACTTCTCAAGCCTCAGGAGGCCGGATAAAACACGCGTACCGGCTTCGATGTGAGAAATTCTACAGACAAATCGTCAAAAACTTTTGCGCGTGGCAAGACGATCGACTGCAAACCATTTCAGAACGCAACCTGGATGTGACCATCGTAATCACACTTAATCACATGTAATCGCATGCATATTTTGCATGTGCGAAGAGCGTTCATCGGGATAGCGGATCGTCGGCAAATGCACCAAGTCGGGTGCCGAAGGGGCGCGGAATGCACCCCG
>JASHVY010000620.1 GCA_030044345.1 Acetobacteraceae bacterium
TGAATAAGCGTGCTGCCAGTTGGCGGAAAGCAGTTCGGCGGCTGTGTGCGGCGCATTCTTGAGCGGATTGTCGTGCCGATCGAGCCGGCCCGCAGCGATCGCCGCGATCTCCTCACGGATCGCGATCATTGCCGTGCAGAACCGGTCGAGCTCGGATTTGGATTCGCTTTCGGTGGGTTCCACCATCAGCGTGCCCGCCACCGGCCAGGACATGGTCGGTGCGTGGAAGCCGAAATCCTGCAGCCGCTTGGCGATGTCCTCCACCGTCACGCCGGCTTCTTTCTCAAAGGCGCGGCAATCGAGGATGCATTCATGCGCCACCATTCCCCGCGCGCCCGCATAGAGCACCGGATAATGCGCACCCAGCCGGGCGGCGATATAGTTCGCATTGAGGATCGCGACCTCGCTCGCCCGCCTGAGACCGGCCGGCCCCATCATGCGGATATAGGCGTAAGAGATCGGCAGGATCATTGCACTTCCGAAGGGTGCCGCGGTGATCGGGCCAAAACCGCTCGCCGGGCCGGCAGCGGGGGAGAGCGGATGGTTCGGCAAATGCGGGGCGAGATGCGCGGCAACACCGATCGGCCCCACGCCAGGCCCGCCGCCGCCATGGGGAATGCAGAAGGTCTTGTGCAGATTGAGATGGCAGACATCGGCGCCGATCGCGGCCGGGCTCGTCAGCCCGACCTGCGCATTCATATTGGCGCCGTCCATGTACACCTGCCCGCCATTTGCGTGCACGATCGCGCAGATTTCGCGGATATTCTCCTCGAACACGCCATGGGTGCTTGGATAGGTGATCATCAGCGCCGCAAGATTCGTTGCATTTTCGGCGGCCTTGGCGCGGAGGTCGGCAAGATCGACATTTCCCCGCGCATCGCAGGCCACCACCACCACGCGGCAGCCGGCCATGGCGGCACTCGCCGGGTTGGTGCCGTGCGCGCTGGCCGGAATCAGGCAGACATCGCGCGCCCCTTCGCCCCGCGATTCGTGGTAGGCGCGAATCGCGAGCAGCCCCGCAAGCTCACCCTGGGCGCCGGAATTGGGCGCGAGCGAGATCGCGGGAAACCCGGTGATCGCGGAAAGCTCGGCCGAAAGCCTGCGAAAAAGCTCCTGATAGCCTTCGGTCTGGTCGGGAGGCGCGAAGGGATGAATCCCGGTGAAGCCGGGGAGCGAGATCGGGATCATCTCCGCCGCCGCGTTCAGCTTCATCGTGCAGGAGCCGAGCGGGATCATGCTGCGCGTGAGCGCGATGTCCTTCTCCTCCAGCCGCTTGAGATAGCGCAGCATCGCATGCTCGGAGCGATGATTGCGGAACACTTCATGGGTGAGGATCGACGAGCTTCGAACGAGCGTCTCGGGGATCGTGCCTCGCGGCTCCCCGAGGGAAGAACCGAGAACCGTGGCCAGGGATTCGAGCTCGGCGACGCTCACCGTCTCGTCGAGCGCGATCGCCACCGCTTTCTCGTCGAGCCGGCGCAGATTGAACCCGGCGGCGAGCGCCCTTTCGATCAGCCGGTCCGGGCCGGCTCCTGTTTCGATCGCGATCGTGTCGAAAAATTCCTCGTGCCGGAGCGAGAATCCGGCACGGATCGCAGCGCCTGCGAGCAGCCGCGCGCCGAGATGGACGCGGCTCGCGATCCGCGCGAGCCCCTCCGGCCCATGCCAGACCGCGTAGAAACCCGCGATCACCGCGAGCAGGACCTGCGCGGTGCAGATATTCGAGGTCGCCTTCTCGCGGCGGATATGCTGCTCGCGGGTTTGCAGCGCGAGCCGCATCGCCTTCCCGCCGGCCGCATCCACGCTGACACCGACGAGCCGGCCTGGCATCTGCCGCTTGAAGCTTTCGCGCGTGGCAAGAAAGCCCGCATGCGGGCCGCCGAAGCCCATCGGCACGCCGAAACGCTGGGCGGAACCGACGACGATATCCGCGCCCATCTCGCCGGGCGGCTTGAGTGCGACGAGCGAGAGCGGATCGGCAGCGACGATGGCGAGCCCGCCGGCCGCATGCACCGCATCGATCTCCGCGGCAAGATCGCGCACCGCTCCGCTCGTGCCGGGATATTGCAGCAGCACCGCGAAGGGTCGCGCCGCGCTGATCGCGGTCGTGTCTCCGGGTGCCAGATCGGCGATCGTCCATCCATGCGGCCATGCCCGCGTTGCCGCGACGGCCCGTGTCTGCGGATGCACATCCGTTGCGATCAGGAATGTCGTGCCCGTGCGGCGCGCAAGCGCATGGGCCATCGCCATGGCTTCGGAAGCCGCCGTGGCCTCATCGAGGAGCGAGGCATTGGCGATCTCCATCCCCGTGAGCTCGAGGATCATGGTCTGGAAATTGAGCAGCGCCTCGAGCCTGCCCTGCGCGATCTCCGGCTGGTACGGTGTATAGGAAGTGTACCAGCCGGGATTTTCGAAGACATTGCGCCGGATCACCGCCGGCATATGCGTGCCGTGATAACCTTGGCCGATCAGCGATTTCGTGAGCTGGTTCCGCCCCGCGAGCGCGGCGAGCTCCTCCATCGCCGCCGCTTCGCCGAGCGGGGCGGAAAGATCGAGCGGCGCCTTGCGGCGGATCGTTTCCGGCAGGGTGCGGGCGATCAGCTCCTCGAGAGATTCGCAGCCGATCGCGGCGAGCAT
>JASHVY010000621.1 GCA_030044345.1 Acetobacteraceae bacterium
GTGGCGATTTCCTCCGAGACCGGAAGCGGCGCGCCATCATGCTGCGCCTGGTAGGCGGGCTGGAGATGCAACGGGCGCGGGTAATAGATATTGCTGCCGATGCCGGCCTCCTTGAGCGCCGCCTGAGCGTCGGCGCGCGCCTCCGGGCCCGGAAGCAGGACCGAATAGATCGCCCAGACGCTCGTGCTTTCAGGCAAACGCGCGGGGATTTCGACGATACCGGCAAGATGGCGCTCATAGGCGCGGGCGATGCGCTCCCGCGCCGCGAGCGCGTCATCGAAGACCGTGAGTCGAGCCAGCAGAGCGGCTGCCTGAAGCGTATCGAGCCTGCCATTGATGCCGATGCGCAGCACTTCGTAACGCGTATCCCCCTCGCCGTGGGAGCGGAGACTCCGGTAGAGCGCTGCGCGCGCGTCGCTTTCGGTGAAGAGCGCGCCGCCATCGCCAAAGCCGCCAAGCGGCTTGGTCGGGAAGAAGCTCACCGCGGTCGCGTCCGCGAGCGTGCCGAGCCGACGGCCTTGCAGCGTCGCGCCAAAGCTTTGCGCGCAATCATCGAGCGTGAAGAGTCCTGTCTTTTCGGCGATCGCGTTGAGCGCCGGCCAGTCGGCGGGCTGACCGAAGAGATCGACGCCGATGAGCGCGCGCGGGCGAAATTTTCCCGCCGCCTTCACGGAAGCGATGCGGCGCTCGAGATCCGCCGGATCGATCTGGAAGGTGCGGGGATCGATATCGACGAAGACAGGCTTCGCCCCGAGCAGCAGCGGCACCTCCGCGGTCGCCGTATAGGTGAAGGCAGGCAGGAAGATGGCATCCCCCGTCCCGATTCCCTCCGCCATCAGCGCGATCACGAGCGCATCCGTGCCCGAGCTCACGCCCACGCAATGTCGCGCGCCGCAATAGGAAGCAAGGCGCTGCTCCAGCTCGGCGACTTCGGGGCCGAGGATGAACTGGCAGTGGGCGAGCACGGCATCGAGCCGACGGCGCAGCTCGGCGGCAAAGCGCGCCTGCTCGGACTTGATATCGAAGAGCGGCAAAGGCCGCAGCTTGGCATCCATGGGCACATCCATGCGATCGGCCTTTCATAGAGCGTGATGACCGGAGGTGGAATCACCGGAGGTCTGAATCACACGAGAAAATAAATGACGAGAGCGGGATACGCGAGCGCAAGCGAACGTATCCCGCTCGAGAGCGTGATGACCGGAGGTGGAGCAACCGGAGGTCTGAATCACGCGAGAAAATAAATGACGAGAGCGGGATACGCGAGCGCAAGCGAACGTATCCCGCGCCATATCTGGATGATGGTCAGCCGAAGAGGCATCGGCGATTTCAGAGACTGTTTGAGAATACGCTATGGTGAGAACCTATGCTTGAAGTCCGGGGGGACGCCGCAGGCGCCGGACGATCACCATAGTCGCATTCTCAACGGTCTCTCAGGCGGTGACCTGCATTTCCCCGAGATAGGCTTCGCGGATCAAGGGGTTCTCGCGCAGTTCCTTGGCCGTGCCCGAAAGCACCACCTGGCCCGTCTGCAGCACATAGGCGCGGTTGGCGACCGAGAGCGCCATCGAGGCGTTCTGCTCGACCATGAAGATCGTGGTGCCCTGACGGTTGATCTCCTGAATGATCTCAAAAGTCTGCTCGACGAAGATGGGGGCGAGGCCCATCGAAGGCTCGTCCATGCAGATCAGCCGCGGCCGCGCCATCAGCGCCCTGCCGATCGCCACCATCTGCTGCTCGCCGCCCGAGAGCGTGCCGGCGAGCTGATTGCGGCGCTCCTTGACGCGCGGGAAGAGCGAATAGACCCGTTCGAGATCCTCCTCGAACTCGCTGCCATGCGGGCGGAGGTAAGCGCCCATCTCGAGATTCTCGAACACGGTCATCCGTGGGAAGAGACGCCTTGCCTCGAGCACCGGCGCGATTCCGCGACGCACGCGCTCGGAGGTGGAAAGCCGCTCGATCGGCTCGCCATCGAAGATGACATTGCCGCGCGTGGGCCGTACCACACCCATGATCGTCTTCATCGTCGTCGATTTGCCGGAAGCGTTCCCGCCGAGCAGGCAGACGATCTCGCCCTTGTCGATCGCGTAATTGACCTGCTTCAGGACGTGCAGGTCGCCGTAGTGGGTGTCGATATCGCGAAACTCAAGCAGCAATGCCCGCACTCCCGGCCTGCGCGTTGCGTCCCAGATAGGCGCGCAGCACCTCCTCGTTCTGGCGGACCTCCTCGGGCCTGCCCTCGGCGATCTTCTCACCATGATCGAGCACGACGACCGTGTCGGCAAGCCGCACCACCACGTCGAGCTTGTGCTCGATCACGATGATGGTGAGGCCGAGCTTGTGCAGCGCCTTGATCTGCTCCGCAAGCTCCAGCGTCTCCGCCGGGTTCATGCCGGCCGTCGGCTCATCGAGGAGGAGGATGCGCGGGTTGGAGGCAAGCGCACGCGAAACTTCCACCCGGCGGCGGTTGGCGTAGGAAAGCGCGCTCACGTTCTGAGCGACGCGCGGGACGAGGCGGTTGCCGAAATTGGCGATGATCTCAAGCACCCGCTCGCGCGCCCGCTTTTCCTCGGTTTTCGCGCCCGGCAGGTGCAGGACCGCGCCGAGCGGCCCGGCGTGCAGCCGGGAATGCTGGCCGATCAGCACATTCTCCATCACGGTGAGGTTGGTGAAGAGGCGGAGATTCTGGAAGGTGCGGGCGATACCCTTGTGGGTGATGGCGTGCGGCTTGAGGCCGAGGATTTCGTCCCCGAAGAGCTTGATGCTGCCCGATTCGGCGCGCGTCAGGCCGGTGATGACGTTGAAGAGGGTGGATTTGCCGGAGCCGTTCGGCCCGATCACGGCGAGGACGCCGCCGGC
>JASHVY010000622.1 GCA_030044345.1 Acetobacteraceae bacterium
ATCTATATGCAGAGCGACTCGGTCATGCTCGCCGGGGTGCTCAACGTGCTGAAGAGCGCCGGCAAGCTCAAGAAGGTCGGCGAGCCAGGCCACCTCTACCTGGTCAGTATCGACGGCACTGCGCCCAGCCTTCAGGCAATTCGCCAGGGATGGGTCGATACAGTGATCTCCCAACCGCTCGACCTCTATGCGAAATATGGGCTGATTTATCTTGAAGCCGCGGTTAACGGGCAGACCTTTCACGCGGGTCCCACTGATCACGATAGTCATATCGTCGAATATAAAGGGAACCTTATGGATCTGCTCCCGGCACCAATCGTAACCACCGCAAATGTCGATGATCCGAATTTGTGGGGCAACAAGGTAAAATAGGTTCGACATCGTGACCGGCCGCATGCAGGTGGCGCAAGGTGACGGTGAAGGTGACGGCGAGCCGGCAGGCCCGGCACCGGTTGTTGCGGAAGCGCTTGGAGTTTCCAAACGCTTCGGCGCAAGCCAAGCCTTGCAGGAAGTCTCGGTCACAATCCCGAGCGGGGATTCGCGTGCTCTCGTCGGCCGCAACGGGGCCGGCAAGTCAACGCTGGTCGGTGTACTGACCGGTCTCATCAGCCCGGATGCCGGCCAGATTCGTCTCGCTGGGGACGACGCGCCGGGTCTTACGGATCGTCTATGGTGGCGCAAGCGGGTCGCCTGCGTGTATCAAAAATCGACGGTGATGCCGGCTCTCACGGTCGGGGAAAACCTGTTCCTCAATGCGCACCCGACCACCGCTGGAACATGGATCAACTGGGCGGCATTGCGCCGGCGAGCGGAGCGTGTGCTCGAAGAGTGGGGCCTCGAAATCGACGTCAGCCAAGACGCGGGTCAGCTCTCTGTCGAGCAGCGTCACATCGTCGAAATCGCCCGAGCGCTGCTGCAGGGAACGCGCTTCATCATTCTTGACGAGCCTACGGCGGAACTCGAAGGGCGCGAGGTCGCACGTCTTTTCGAGCGTATCCAGCGTCTGCAACAAGGTGGGGTGACGTTCCTCTATATCTCGCACCATCTGGAAGAGATCTACGAGATCTGCCGTAGTGTCACGGTGCTGCGAGACGGCATGGTGGTTGCCAATGCGTCGCTCGATGCAATGCCCAAGGAGCAAGTGATCGCGGCAATGGTGGGTGAAGAAGGCACCAACGGCGGTGCGCTCGGTCGCCGCGGGGCGCTGCCTGGCCGTGCCATCGGTCAAGAAACGGAGATGCGCCCCGTGCTTTCGGTGCGGGGGCTCCGCGTTGCCGGCGTCGTCGAGGATGTCAGCTTCGGAATCGATGCCGGGGAGTGCGTCGGTCTCGCAGGGCTTCTCGGGTCGGGGAAGGAAGAGGTCTCGGAAAGCATCGTGGGCCTGCTGCGGCCGGATGGCGGGACCATCACGGTCGGCGGCGCCGAGCTCAGTCCCGGCCGAGTTCTCAGCGCACGGCGAAAGCAGGTCGGATATGTTCCCCGCGATCGCCACGCGCGCGGTATCCTGCCGCATCTTTCGCTTGCAGAGAACCTGACGATGACGATCCCCGAGCGTCTCGGGCCGGCGGGGATCATCTGGCCCGGGCTGCAAGCGCAGCAAGCGGGACGCATGATCACCTCATTGGAGATTGTGGCTGCGTCGACCGAACAGCCAATCGGGGAGCTGAGCGGCGGAAATCAGCAGAAGGCGCTGGTCGGGCGGGCGCTTGCCCCGGACCCGAAGCTGCTGGTTTTGGTTTATCCGACACAGGGCGTCGATATTGCCTCGAAGGAGGCACTTTTCGGCATCATCGCCAAGGCTCGGTCAAAAGGCACGGCCATCCTGATCGTCTCCGACGACCTTGACGAGCTGACGGTCTGCGACCGGGTTCTGGTCCTCTTCAAGGGCCGGATCCTCGCCGAGTTCGACGCCGGATGGCAGGACAACGAGCTGGTGGCAGCCATAGAGGGCATTCGCGCGCCATGACGGAGACGATTGGCGCCGAATCGGCGCCGGTACAGCTCGGCGGAGCGCTGCGGCGGAGCGCTGCTTCCTTCCGGTTTCGCGAGTTGACCTTGCTGCCCGCCATCGTACTGGCGCTGGTGGCGGGCTCGTTTGTCAGCAGCGCGTTCCTGACGACTGGGAACCTGCTGAACATCCTCCAGCAATCCTCGGAGCTCTCCGTCGTCGTAATCGCCGAATCGCTGATCCTTATCGCAGGTAAGTTCGATCTTTCGCTCGAATCGATTATCGGGCTGTCGCCGATGATCGGTGCGTGGCTGATCGTGAAGGACCCTTCCGCCGGCGGCTCTGGAGTCGGATTGAACGGCTACGCGGCCGTTGCGGTCGTGCTTGCGTCCGGCGCGCTGGTGGGCGCGGTCAACGGCGCGCTGGTCGTGCGCATGCGGCTCAACGCTTTCATCGTCACTCTGGCAATGCTGATCCTGTTGCGTGGCATCACGCTGGGTCTCACGAACGGGCAGACGCTGGTTGGGCTGCCGGCCACGTTCCTGTATCTGGGCACGGCTCGGTGGTTTGGCGTGCCGGTTTCGATTTGGGTTGCCGCTCTCCTCTATCTCGTGTTCGGCTTGTTCTTGCGCTATCACCGAATCGGACGTGCGATCTATGCGATCGGCGGCAATCCGGAAGCGGCTCGTGCCGCGGGCATCCGGGTCGAGCGGGTCACCTGGGGCGTGTTCATCGTGGGCGGGCTGCTTTCGGCACTGGCTGGCCTGATGTTGACGGGCCGTATCGCTTCCGTCGTGTCGAGTCAGGGCCAGAATATGATCTTCTACGTTTTCGCGGCGGCCGTCATCGGCGGCATCAGCCTGAACGGCGGCCGTGGCCGCCTGTTGGGTGCGCTCACCGGCGTGCTGCTGCTCGGCATTCTGCAGAACGTCCTTACACTCGCGCAGTTTGCCGCGTTCTGGATCGACGCAGCATATGGAGGCATTATCTTGGTAGCACTCATTCTCGCTCGAGTGACGGGCGGTGCCGCACAGGAAACCTAGCCACGGGGGCCCGCTGTCATCGGCGCTCCGCGTTGCTGCGCCCTCTGCAAATTCGAGGCCGAAGCGGGTGAGATGGCGGCAGGCTCCGGGGTAGAAGCCCTGCGAGGATTCCCGTTTCGGATGCGGCCGTTTGGTGACGAGGAGAGCACGATGGATTGCGGTCTATTTATGATGCCGTTGCACGATCCCCAGCGCGACTACCTGGAGGTGTTGCGTCAGGATCGCGAGGCGATCCTCCTTGCAGAGGAGCTTGGCTTTCAGGAGGCCTGGGTCGGAGAGCATTATTCTTCTTCCACCGAGCCTATTCCTGATCCTCTCCAATTCATGGCCACTCTGATACCTCAAACCAAATCGATCAAGTTTGCAACCGGCGTCATCAATATTCCGCAGCACCACCCGGCTCAGATCGCGGGCAACGCCGCCCAGTTCGATTACCTCAGCCAGGGTCGTTTTGTCATGGGCATAGGTCCAGGCGGGCTCGCGTCGGATTTCGAGTTGTTCAAAGTGACCGACAGGAATCGGTCCGAGATGATGATCGAGGCGATCGACATCGTTCACAAGATTTGGGCATCCGATCCACCATATCACATCACCGGCAAATATTGGGACGTGACCATCGACAGCGCCTGTCATCTTCAGCTCGGCGTGGGGCCCATGCTCAAACCCTATCAGAGGCCCTATCCTCCGCTTGCGGTCTCGGCCATGAGCCCAAACTCCACCACTGCCCGCACTGCTGGAGAGAAGGGATGGGGCCTGGTGTCCGCCAACTTCATGCCGGTGGTGCATGCGCGGACTCATTGGAATCAGTACTGCCACGGGGCCGAGGCGGCTGGCCGCCGGCCCGACCGGTCACTTTGGCGCGTTGCCCGCTCGATACTGGTCACCGAAACCGACGAGGAAGCGCGGGATTATCTCGCGAACCCCAAATCGAGCTACGGTTTCTACTACTCCTACTTGCGCAACAACCTCGGTGTTTTCAATCTGCTGAAGATCTTCAAGCCGCG
>JASHVY010000062.1 GCA_030044345.1 Acetobacteraceae bacterium
GCGGCAACCTTGCGGAGATCCTGCCCCGGTCCCCAGGAGATATCGGACGAAGGGAGATCATCATGAGAGGGATCGTCGTGAGGGGGATCGTCGTGAGGGGGATCGTCGTGAGGGGGATCACTCGAAGGGGCATCGCGCCGGGACAGCAGGCAGGGTCCCGGCCCTTCGGCGATCCGGCGGAGGGTCCAGATGGCCAGACGCTCCCCGTAACCTCCCTCCGATGGCGGGGCGGCGGAATGTGTCGCGCTGCGGTGCTCAGTCATGGCGACTCCTGGCGCTCGTGACATCGGAACCATATTGATAATAATTCTTAATTGCAATACCGACGTCTGGCTGCCCCCTCCCCGTGCGCGCGGCCTCCTTTCCGCGAGCAGGCGGGCGAGCCAGGAAGGCGCCCGGGAAGGCGCCCGGGAAGACGCCCGGGAAGACGCAGAGACGAAAGGCGCGAAGACGAAAGATGCGAAGATGAAAGACGGGGCGATCAGCCGATCACGTGAATCGCCGGCGCCCCAATGACACCGGCGCGATTCATCGTGGACTTCAGATCCTCGGATGCCCCGAACGCCTGCGCCTTCGCGAGGTCTGCAACCTCGAACAGGATGATGATATCGTTCGGATCATCGGCACCCCGGAACACCTTGCCGCTGGTGATCGTGGCGGCCGTGCGGGCTCCTTCGTGGGCGTCGTAAAAAGGGCGCCAAGTCACGTAATCGCGCACCCGATGGTGGACGATCATCAAGGGCATTTTGTTTCCCCCTTCTTGCCGGACAGAGGCTGATCCCTCCCGCAGTGCCGGCGGGTTTCGTTGCCCCGCAGCATCGCGTATCGCCGTTGCGATTGCAAACGCCTCGGCGTACGGAGATGCTGCCCCGCGGTCGATATCGTTTCAAAAAAAATGCTTTGCGATCACGAAGCCGCCATGTTGCTATGGAAAATCCCGAGCCCGGCAGTGCATGATTGTGGAGCCTCGAAAAAGCAACGAAGGAGGGAGATGCCCATGCCTCGGTCACGTCTGTCTCTGCCCCATCGTGCCCAGGGAGTGATCGCGGCATGCCTGATCGCGCTGGTCTGGCTTTGCCCGCGCGTCGGCCTCGCCCAGTCAAAAGGTGTCGTTCTTGTGACAAGCGGCGATTGGGTCGCGATGGAGCAAAGGGACACCCCGACGGCGCCGGCCTATATATGCTCGGCGTTCACGCAGAGGAACGGCCGCCTGTTCGAGCTTCAGATGAATATCGTCGATACCGAGATCCGCTACTCCGGAACTGGATGGTCGACTTCGGAAGACGTTCCGCCAACGCTCCGCCTTGCCGTCGGGGGGTTCCGGACGACGCTGAATGTCAGTGACGATACGAACAACGTGGCGGTCACGGCCATCGCGACAGACCAGCTTCTTGCGATGATCTCGGCAATGGAAAAGGCCAATGAAATGACGGTGACGGCCGGTTCCCTGCCGGCCGAAACCGTCTCGCTCCGAGGGAGCAACCGGGTGACGGACGCTTTCCAGGCCTGCGCCAGACAGCTTCATACCGGAGATGATGTGCTGACCAATCCGTTCCAATAAAGCGTGATGACCGGAGGTCTGAATCACGCGATGAAACAATGACCGAGAGCGGGGTGGATGAGCGTGAGCGAACGCATCCCGCTCGAGAGCGTGATGGCCGGAGGTGGGATCACCGGAGGCCTGAATCACGCGGGAAAACAAATAACGAGAGCGGGATGGGTGAGCGCGAGCGAACGCATCCCGCGCGAGAGCGTGATGACCGGAGGCGGGAACACCGGAGGTCTGAATCACGCGGGAAAACAAATAACGAGAGCGGGATGGGTGAGCGCAAGCGAACACATCCCGCTCGAGAGCGTGATGACCGGAGGTGGGATCACCGGAGGTCTGAATCACGCGGGAAAACAAATAACGAGAGCGGGATACGTGAGCGCAAGCGAACACATCCCGCTCGAGAGCGGGGGAAACGAAGGCGTCCGACACCGGGTTGACCGGCCTATGTCGCGTATTGCGCCTCGCCATTGCCAAAGGACCAGTTCTCCTTCTTCACCTCGACGAGCGTGATCATGACATCCTCGCGGCGCAAGCCTACGCGCGCGTTGAGCCCATCAGCGACGGCCTTGTAGAAGGCCTGCTTCTGGGCGACCGTCCGCCCTTCATTGAGGGTGATCTGGATGATGATGGCGTCTCTGGTCCGGACGATTCCGAGATAGCCCGGGTCGATGACGAGGCTGCCGCCCGGGTGTTCGGCAATCACCTGAAACCGATCATCCTTCGGCACATTCAGCGTTTCCGTCATGGCGGCATAGACGACTTCGCCGACAGCGCGGCGATAGGTTTCATCCCGGCCTTGGGGAAGGTCGATGCGAGCGAGCGGCATATTCTCTCCTGTTCTGGCGAGAGCGTGATGGCCGAAAGCAGACTCATCGTAGGTCTGAATCACGCGAGAAAACAATGACCGAGAGCGCCTGCCAAGGAAGCGCGAGCAACAGGCTGGACGGATCGCCCCGGCGCGGCTGAGTGTCTTCCTCGAAAGCGGATGAGCTGCGATGCGCCGGGCGCACGGGGAGACTATGGCGCGGATATTCTGCCGCACCACGCCAACCATCGAAACTATATGCCCCATGCGCGATCTTTGGGGTCATGCCCCCGATCGATCCGCGCCACGCATCCGTTGAGCCGAGTGCAAAGACGGGCCTCACGGCACGTGGAGCGCGCCGGGACATCGTGACGCCGGCAATCTCTTCTTTCCTACCATTCACAGGAGAATGCTTGAATGTTGGCATCTGCCCGTACCGCCGATGCGAAAACGTACCGGAGGCGTCCGGCGATCACGCCTTCTCTCGGCAGGGACTCTGCTTTGCTGCAACTGGCCGGCCCTCTTCGCGGTGAGCGGGTGCTGATCATCGGTGCCGGAGCCCTGGAACTTCT
>JASHVY010000623.1 GCA_030044345.1 Acetobacteraceae bacterium
ATCATGACGATCGCATCGTCGACGACGAAGCCGGAGGCGATGGTGAGCGACATGAGCGAGAGATTGTCGAGGCTGAAGCCGAGCAGATACATCACGCCAAAGGTGCCGATGATGGAAAGCGGCACGGAAAGGCTCGGGATGATCGTCGCCGGGATGCTGCGGAGGAAGATGAAGATCACCATCACGACGAGCACGACGGCGAGCGTGAGCTCGAACTCGACATCGCGGACGGAAGCGCGAATGGTGGTCGTCTGATCCGAGATCGTCGCCACCTGGATCGAAGAGGGAAGTGAAGCCGTGAGCGCGGGCAGGAGCGCCTTGACCCGGTTGGCGACGGCGATGACATTGGCCCCGGGCTGGCGCTGGATATTCAGAATGACGGCGGGCGTGGTGTCGGACCAGGCGCCGATCTCGGCATTCTCCGGCCCTTCGCGGACCGAGGCGACGTTGGAAAGGCGCACCGGCGCGCCGTCGCGATAGGCGATGACCGCGTTCTCGTACTGGCTCGCGCTCTCGAGCTGATCATTGGCATTGATCGTGTAGGAACGCGCCGGGCCATCGAAGCCGCCCTTGGGCAGATTGACGTTGAGATTGCCGATGGTGGTGCGCAGATCGTCGATATTGAGGCCGTAGCCTGCCAGCTTCTGGAGATTGACCTCGACACGCACGGCCGGCGCGGTGCCGCCGCTGATGCTGACGAGGCCGACCCCCGGAAGCTGGGAGATTTTCTGCGCGAGCACCGTATCCGCATCATTCTCGACATCGGTGAGCGGCAGCACCGCGGAAGTCGCGGCGAGGGTGAGCACGGGCGCATCGGCCGGATTGTATTTGGCGTAGATTGGCGGGGCGGGCAGACCGGAGGGCAGCAGGTTGCCGGCCGCGTTGATCGCCGCCTGCACTTCCTGCTCGGCAACGTCGATCGAAAGCGAGAGATCGAACTGCAGCGTGATCACCGAGGCGCCGGCCGAGGAGACCGAGGACATCTGATTGAGACCCGGCATCTCGCCAAACTGGACCTCGAGCGGCGCGGTGACGGAGGTCGCCATCACATCGGGACTGGCGCCGGGATAGAAGGTGGTGACCTGGATGGTCGGGTAATCGACCTCGGGCAAGGCGGAGATCGGGAGCAAGCCATAGGCGAGCAGGCCCGCGAGCAGGATCGCCGCCATCAAGAGTGACGTGCCGACCGGGCGCAGGATGAAAAGGCGCGAAGGATTCATGGCTCACGCCGGCCGGATCATGCGTGCCTGTGGAGGAAGAGAGGCAGAGCGTCGCTCACGGTTGCGGCTGGTTCGCCGGGGCTGTCGCGCCCGATTTGCCGCCAGACGCGCCCTGGCTGTGAAGCCGCCCATGCCCTTGCCCCGAGCGCGGCCGATGGGCGGCCGAAGGGGGCGCATTCGAGGCCGGCGCGGAGGATGGAGGGGCGGGCGTGCCGGAAGCGGCCGGAGCACCCGCCGCCTTGGCCGCGGGGGCCGCCGCGGTGGTGGACGCGGCGGCAGCGGTGGCAGGCGGAACGATCGTCACCTTGGCACCGGGGTGCAGCCGGTCCGCGCCGTCCGTCACCACCTTCGCGCCGGCAGCGAGGCCGGCGGTGATGGCGGTCTCGTTGGCGTTGCTGGGGCCGAGCGTCACCTTTTGCACGGAAACCGTGCCATCGGACTGGACGATGTAAACAAAGGTGCCGGGCGCGCCGCGCTGGATCGCGGCATCCGGCACCAGAACCGCGTTCTTCAGCGTTTTGACGAGAAGATCGACATTCACGAACGCATTGGGAAAGAGCGCATATTTCGGGTTGGCGAAGCTCGCGCGAAGCTGGACCGTGCCGGTCGTGACATTGATCTGGTTGTCCATCGCGTAGAGCGTGCCGGTCGCGAGCTTTTGAGTGTTGGTGCTGTCATAGAGCGTGACGGGGAGCGCCTGGTCCGCCTGTGTCGCCTCGGTCACGGCCTCGATATCGTTCTGCGGCAGCGTGAAGATGACGCTGATCGGGTCGAGCTCGGTGATGACGACGATGCCGGTCGTGTTGCTGGTCTGGACATAGTTGCCGGGATCGACCTGGAGCAGACCGACGCGGCCGGTGATCGGCGCGGTGATATGGCAGTAGGTGAGATTGAGCTTGGCGCTGGCGATTGCCGCCTGGTCGGTCTTGACCGTGCCCAGGAGTTGCTGGACCAGGAATTCCTGGTCGCTCACCTGCTGCTCGGCGATCGAGTTCTGCGCCTTGAGCCGCTCGAAACGGGCGAGATCGCTTCGCGCCTGATCCAGAAGTCCGGTGTCGTGGGCGAGCTGACCCTCCGCCTGCTGGAGCGCGACCTCGAACGGGCGCGGATCGATCTGGGCCAGAAACTGGCCCTTCTGGACGATCTGGCCTTCCTTGAACCCGACGCTCATGAGCTGGCCGTTGATCTGCGTCATCACCGTCACCGTGTTGAAGGGCGTGACGGTGCCCAGAGCATTGAGAATGACCGGCATGTCGCCGGTGGTTGCGGTCGCGACGCTGACCGGTTGTGGCGGGGCGGAAGGCGGCCCCTTGCGCGGCCCGCCAGCCCAGGGGTGGGCCCAAAGGATGACCCCCGCGATCAGAGCGAGAACGAGGAGATAGGGGAGAACGCGGCGGCGGGTGCGGACGGTGGGCCGCTCCACAACCTCGCGATGCGCCGGAGGAGCGCTGTAGCCGCGTGCCATTGCCGGATCGGTGCGTTCGTCCATCGGTCTCCTCGCACACGGCCTTAGCGGGCCGCCTGGGCGGAGTTGTTGCGCCGGCGGGGCGAAAACATGGCGGCCATGACCATGGCAAGCCTGCCTGAGCACCTGGACCGACGCGCGCCCGGATCGGCAAATGGCATAGACTTATTACGGGTCTATGTCGCCAATCCCCCGACAGGATTACCGCCAGATTGCGATTGATTCACGTTCCCTGGCACATCCCTGAGCATATTCCCAGGCACGCTCCCGGATGAAACCGGGAGCAGGCGCCCGGGAAAGAGGCCGGACGGAGGAGGGCTACTCGACCGTTTCAGACTCGCGCTCACCGTCCTCCTCGCCCTCAGGGCGCGGAAGAGCGGTCGGCACCGCCTCGATGAACTCGAAGGCAAGCGCACCATCCCTGAGCGTGACCTTCACCGCACCGCCGCGGGCGAGGCGGCCGAAGAGAAGCTCCTCGGCGAGCGGCTTCTTGATGTGCTCCTGGATGACGCGGGCGAGCGGTCGGGCGCCGTAGAGCCGGTCATAGCCTTTCTCGGCAAGCCATTCCTTGGCGGCGGAGGAAAGCTCGATCGTCACGTTGCGGTCGGCGAGCTGGGCCTCGAGCTGCATGACGAATTTCTCGACCACCCGGGCGACGACCTCGGGGGTCAGCGCCGCGAAGGCGATGGTCGCGTCGAGCCGGTTGCGGAATTCCGGCGTGAACATCCGCTTGATGGCCTCGTCATCCTCGCCATGGCGCGCCTCACGCTCGAAGCCGATCGCCGGTCGGGCCAGATCGGCCGCGCCCGCGTTGGTGGTCATGATCAGGATGATGTTGCGGAAATCCACCGTCTTGCCGTTGTGGTCGGTGAGCTTCCCGTGATCCATCACCTGCAGAAGGATGTTGAAGAGATCGATATGGGCTTTCTCGATCTCGTCCAGCAACAACACCGAGTGCGGGTGCTGGTCGATGGCATCGGTGAGCAGGCCGCCCTGATCGAAGCCGACATAGCCCGGCGGTGCGCCGATGAGGCGGGAGACCGAGTGACGTTCCATATATTCGCTCATGTCGAAGCGGATGAGCTGGATGCCGAGCGTCGCAGCAAGCTGGCGCGCGACCTCGGTCTTGCCGACGCCGGTCGGGCCGCTGAAGAGATAGTTGCCGATCGGCTTCTCGGCCTCGCGCAGGCCGGCGCGCGAGAGCTTGATGGCGGCAGCCAACGCCTCGATCGCCTTGTCCTGGCCGAAGACCATGGATTTGAGATCGCGCTCGAGATTGCGCAGCGTCTCCTTGTCGTCGGCGGAGACGGATTTCGGGGGGATGCGGGCAATTTTCGCCACCATCTCCTCGACATCGCGCAGCGTCACGGTCTTGCGCCGCTTGTGCTCGGGCAGAAGCATGCGCGAGGCGCCGACCTCGTCGATCACGTCGATCGCCTTGTCGGGCAGCTTGCGGTCATGGATGTATTTGGCCGAAAGCTCGACCGCGGCGCGGATCGCCTCCTCGGTGTAGCGGACCTTGTGGTGCTTCTCGTAATTCGCCTTGAGGCCGCGCAGGATCTTCACCGAATCCTCGAGCGAGGGCTCGTTCACGTCGATCTTCTGGAACCGCCGGACGAGGGCGCGATCCTTCTCGAAGTAGTTGCGGAATTCCTTGTAGGTGGTCGAGCCGATGCAGCGCAGCGTTCCCGAGGCGAGCGCCGGCTTGAGCAGGTTGGAAGCATCCATGGCGCCACCGGAGGTGGCGCCGGCGCCGATCACGGTGTGGATCTCGTCGATGAAGAGGATGGCGCCCTGCTGATTTTCGAGCTCGGCCACAACCGCCTTGAGCCTCTCCTCGAAATCGCCGCGGTAGCGGGTGCCGGCGAGCAACGCGCCCATGTCGAGCGCGTAGATGGTCGAGCGGGCGAGCACCTCGGGCACCGTGCCTTCGACGATGCGCTTGGCGAGTCCTTCGGCAATGGCGGTCTTGCCGACACCGGGATCGCCGACATAGAGCGGGTTGTTCTTGGTGCGGCGGCAAAGGATCTGGATGGTGCGCTCGATTTCGATCTCCCGGCCGATCAGTGGGTCGATCCGGCCGGCAAGCGCTTTCTTGTTGAGATTGACGCAGTAGTTCGAGAGCGCGTCCTGGCCGCGGCGGGAGGGTTTTTCCTCCCGTTCGGACTCGCCTGTCCCGCCGTCCGGGCCCGAGCCGGTGCCCTGCACCGGACGGGGCGCGCTGCGGCCGGGCGCCTTGGCGATGCCATGGCTGATGAAGTTCACGGCGTCGAGCCGCGTCATGTCCTGGAGCTGGAGGAAATAGACGGCATGGCTCTCACGCTCGCTGAAGAGGGCGACGAGGACGTTGGCGCCGGTGACTTCCTCACGGCCGGAAGACTGAACATGAATTGCCGCACGCTGGACCACGCGCTGGAAACCGGCGGTGGGCTTGGGATCGCCCGGACGATCGGTGGCGAGGCCGGAGAGATCCTTGTCGAGAAACTCGGTGAGATCCTGGCGCAGCTTGTCGAGATCGACGCCACAGGCGCGCAACACGGTCGCGGCATCGGTATCGTCGACAAGGCCAAGAAGCAGGTGCTCGAGAGTCGCATATTCGTGATGACGCTCGCTGGCGAGCGACAAGGCCCGGTGGAGCGTTTGTTCGAGATTGCGGGACAGCATGGCGTGCGACGCTCCCTTATTCCGTGCGGCGGCCTGCCGGCGGCCGGAACGGGCCGGGGGCGGCGGTCAAACGGGCATTGAAGGCAATCATTCTTTCTCGATCGTGCATTGGAGAGGGTGCTGGTTCTGGCGCGCGAGGTCCATCACCTGTGTTACTTTGGTCTCGGCGACCTCGTATGTGTAGATGCCGCACACGCCGACACCCCGGCGATGCACGTGGAGCATGATGCGGGTTGCCTCCTCCCGCGTCTTCTGAAAGAAGCGCTCCAACACGTGGACGACGAACTCCATCGGTGTGTAGTCGTCGTTCAGCATCAGAACTTTGTACATGGCGGGCTTGCGTGTCTTCGGCCGCGCCCGCACGACGACGCCAGTGGATGGGCCGCCGCCCCCTTGTCTGTCGCTCTCGCTCATCGGCATTCCATCCGGCGGCGGCCCGGCGGACTTTTCCACCCGCCCCCACCCGTCCCGCCCTTCTCAAAGCTGTGCTGCCACGCACGGCAGAGTCCCGTGGGAGACGGGGACGGCGCAGACATGCGAGGCGAGTCATGGTCCATGGCAAAACCATATCGGAACGCGGCCCCGTCGGAAAAGGGCTCTGCAAGATTCCACACGGTCTTGTTTACGGGCGTGGCGCGCGCGCACCTGCTTGCGCGTGACGCAAAAGGGCCCGGAGATGACCCCGGGCCCTAAGCGAGGCTTGCCCTCCCCGCCCGCAGGCGGGGTGTGCGATTTGGGTATCGCGCGCCCGGCTCACGCCGTCCGGGCGAACTTCTCCATCGCCAGCGCAAAGCGCTGGGTCAGCGGCGCCAAAGCCTGCTCGGCGAGCTTCACCGAGGCGTCGGTGAGGCGACCGGTCTCGGACACCGCCTTCTCCATCGCCGAACGGGCAAGGGTGGTTTGCAGATCCACCGCTTCCTTGAGCGACTTGACCGCGGCCAGCGCCCTGTAGATCGCCAGCGTTTCGTCGAAGGAGGCCTGCGCAGAGGCCACGACCTGCTGCGTGATGTCCTGCACGCCCGTCGACCAGATTTTGCCCGACTTCACCACGGCTTCGAAGTTGCCCTGGTTGAAAGCGAGCAGTTCCTCTGCCGTCTTCATGGCCTTCTCCACGTTTTCCTTGACCTGCGCCTGAGTCGTCTGGAAGCCGGCGGTCGCTTTGGCCACGCCCTCCTTGAAGGCGACGGCCGTCTGCTCGAACCCGCTCGTCACGGCGGGGGCGGGGGCGGCGGCGTCGGTCCCCTCGCTTGCCTTTGCCTTAACCGTCATCTGCTGCTCCGTGCGATTGATCATTCCCGGCGGGGAGAGAAAACGGCCCGCAGCCTGCATTCGGCTGCTCGCGTCGCCATTATCGGCCCGCCATCGAAACCGGCTTGCTGCAATGCAGCACAGCAACGAACTAGGGCGCTGCGCGATATAATGCAAGTGAAATTTGTGCATTGCACAAACAGATCCGGACAAGCTTCCCGCGATGACCCGTGAGCGTACTGGAAGTCCGGTAGTTAATTCTTTGTTCTCGTTACTTTTCCCGATCCTTTCCCGCTGGACAGATGCGGCGGGGCGCCGCTAAACTTTTTTCTTCGGTGGGCTGCGAAGGAGCGGCAAGGGGATGGTGAGCGAGGGAGACGCGGGATACCCGCGACAGCCCGGATTTTTGCCGTCGGGAGCCCGGCTCGCAAGCCGCCTGCTGCGGCCTTGGGAAGGCGCCCGGGAAGGCGACAGACCGGGCAGAAGGCTCACTCGCCCGGTGGCTTTTCCTGTGTCTCTTCCCTTGGCGCTTTCCCTGGGACTCATGCTCGTCCTCGGGCTGGCCATGGGGTTCGCGACAAAGGCAGAGGCGGAGCCCGGATTCCAGCACCCGAGCTATATCGTCGTCGATGCGGCGAGCGGACAGGTGCTGAACGAATTCCACGCGGACGCCATCCGCTACCCGGCCAGCCTGACCAAGCTGATGACGCTCTACCTCGCCTTCGAAGCGCTCAGGGACCGGCGGATCAGCTTCGAGACGCAAATTCCGATGACCGTGGAAGCCGCCTCGGTCGAGCCGGTGAAGCTCGGCCTGCCGCCGGGCTATACCATCAGCGTCCAGGAAGCGATCCTCGCCATGGTGACGCTCTCGGCCAACGACGCGGCGACGGCACTCGGCCAGTATCTCGGCGGAGGGAGCATCCCGCGCTTCGCCGAGATGATGACGCTCCGCGCCCATGCGCTCGGCATGGCCAATACCAGCTTCGACAACCCTTCAGGGTTGCCGGCCGCCAGCCAGGTGACCACGGCGCGCGATATCGCAATCCTGGCGCGGCGCCTGATCATCGATTTCCCGGACCAGTACCACTGGTTCAGCACACGGCGGTTTCTTTTCCACGGCCGCTGGATCGTGAGCGACGATAACCTGCTCAAGGTCTATCCAGGGGCGGACGGGATGAAGACCGGTTATACGTACGCGGCTGGCCACAACCTGGTGACGAGCGCCGCGCATGGCGATGTCCGGCTGATCGGCGTGGTGCTGGGGACGCAGACCATCCCGGAGGTGGACGGGGAGATGATGGCGCTGCTCAATGAAGGGTTCGCCGAGGAGAACGCGCCGGCGGCAGGACCCGAAATCGCCGCGCGCGGGCCGTTTCATGCTCTGATCCCCTCCGCCCAGGCGGCTCCGGCGACAGCCCCCGTGGCGACTTCCCTGCCGGTGCCGGTGTCGGCCCCCGTGGCGGCGCCACCCGAAACCGACGATGCGCCGGCGCCGTGGGGCGTGCAGATAGCGGCTTATACGAGCGAGCACATGGCCCTTTACGTCTCCGGGCTCAGTGAGCGCATTCTGCAGACCGGCAGGGCCGTGGTGGAGCAGGGATATCTCCGTGGCAAGGCGGTCTGGCGGGCGCGGGTCGTCGACCTCTCCGCCGCCGAGGCGCACGCCGCCTGCGTCACGCTCGCCCACCATCGGCTGCCGTGCTGGATTGTGCCTCCGAGCGCCAACGGCGAGGTGGCAAGCCGCTAATCCGGTCTCGCACCCAGTTCCGAGCGCAGGGCCCCAAGCGCCCTTTCATCACGGGGCGACGCCCGGTTGACCGGCAGGATGCCCGGTCAGCACAATTGCGCATGGTACGACATCTCGGCCGCCCGCATTACGGCTTCGTCGTCGCCGGTGTCACTTTCCTGGTGATGGTGGCCGGCGCCGGCATCCGTTCTGTCCCCGGTGTGCTCATCGTGCCGCTGGAAGCCGAATTCCATTGGTCCCCTGCCACGATCTCCTTCGCGATCGCCGTCAATCTCTTCCTTTACGGCCTTACCGGACCCTTCGGCGCGGCGCTGCTCGAACGGATCGGGATTCGCCGCGGCGTGGCGGGCGCACTGGCTCTGATCGCGCTCGGTGTCGGGCTGACGCCCTTCATGCATGCCGCTTGGCAGCTCGTCCTGCTCTGGGGCGTCGTGGTTGGCACGGGCAGCGGCGTGGTTGCCATGACGCTCGGTGCGATGATCGCAACCCGCTGGTTCACCGCCCGGCGCGGAATCGTCATGGGTGTGCTGACCGCGAGTTCCGCCACTGGCCAGCTCATCTTCCTGCCCCCACTCGCCAGCCTTGCGGTACATCACGGCTGGCGCTCCACTTCGGTGGCCTCGGCGCTGGCGGCGGCGGTGCTGGTGCCGGTGGTGCTGCTGCTCCTGCGCGACAGGCCGCAGCAGATCGGGCTCGCGCCCTATGGCGAAAGCGCCGTGCTGCCTCCACACCCGGCGCCGGCGAATGCCGCCAAGCGGGCGCTCAGCGCTCTCGCCATGGGCCTCCACTCGCGTGATTTCTGGCTGCTCGGCGGAAGTTTCTTCGTCTGTGGCGCCTCGACCAACGGGCTGATTGGCACCCATCTCATCCCGGCCTGTGTCGATCACGGGATTCCTGAAGTCACGGCCGCCTCGCTCCTCGCTGCGATCGGCGTTTTCGATCTTTTCGGCACCACCGGCTCCGGGTGGCTCACCGACCGGGTGGACAGCCGTGCCCTTCTTGCCTGGTACTATGGCCTGCGCGGCCTTTCGCTGCTCTTCCTTCCCTTCGCTTTTCGCTTTTCCTTCTGGGGGCTCTCCGTCTTCGCCGTTTTTTATGGCCTCGACTGGGTCGCCACCGTGCCGCCGACGGTGCGGCTTGCGACCAACGCTTTCGGCCGCGAAAATGCACCGATCATGTTCGGCTGGATCGCCGCTTCCCATCAGCTTGGCGCGGCAAGTGTCGCTTTCCTCGCGGGTTTGCTGCGTGCTGATTTCGGTTCCTACTTCCAGGCCTTCCTTGTCGCGGGTGGGCTTTGCCTCGTTGCTTCGGTGATGGTGACCTTCATCGGCAGCGGGCGCGGCGAAGAGGCGCTCGCCCTCGCCGAGAGCTGAGCCGAGCGCTTCTCTACCCGAAATCGTCGCGCCAAAACTCGCTTCTTTGAGTTTCAGGCCCAAGGCTGCGTCGATGGGCGGCGTCCAATGAGGCGTTTGCCAATTTGTTAAGCAGGATTATTTTTTAGCCGCTCCAACATCAGCACAATGGCTCTGGCACCCTTCTTGCTTCCTTCCCTTCGTTCCCCCCGCTGCGACATCACCGGCGGGAGAAATCGCATCAAGACAATTGGGAAGGAGGCTTTTGATGGCAGTAGAGGGACCGGGCCTGAGCCGCCGCGAATTCGGCGGGCTCGGCATGGCGGCTGCCGCTGCGGCGACCGTGGGGGCGACCTTGGGCACGGCGGCGCTTGTCAGCCGCGCCGCGCGCGCCGCGGACGACAATACGGTCAAGGTCGGCATCCTGCATTCGCTCTCCGGCACGATGGCCATCAGCGAGTCTCCGCTCAAGGACGTCATGCTGATGCTGATCGATCAGCAGAACAAGACGATGGGCGG
>JASHVY010000624.1 GCA_030044345.1 Acetobacteraceae bacterium
TCTCGAAGGCAGGCAATCGCTATCTGTGCCGATTGCTGCCACTCGGGCCGATCAGTCTTGTGTATTGCTCGCGCCGTGGTCCCAAGAAATGAACATGGATCGCCGCCCTGTTGGCTCTTTGTTCAAGTGCCCGATTCACGCGGCGAAAAGTGCTCGCTCCGCGCGCAACTTTTCTCTGCGATGGGGTACGAGAGCGTGATCGCCGAAGGGAGCTCACCGCGGGCGTGATTCTGTCAAATCATTCCCGAATGAGAACCTCGTGTCCCGACTTGCAAATATCGTCATCATGCGTCGGGACACTCGCTCTTTGTTTTCAGTGGCCTGCTGGTCCCTGAAATGCGAAGGCATTTCAGGGGCAGGACACTAGTGCCGCGAGGGAAGGGGGCTCGAGCGGACCTGCGGGTGATTGCCGCTTCGCAGCCTGGCGATCCTTCCGAGAGTCGCCGGAGTGCCATTAATTAAATTATCAATAATCCTATTGACGAGTTTGGACGACAGTTGTATGGCCCCTCCGCGCCGCAGCGGGCCCATAGCCTGCCCAAAGAACGGCGCTGGGAGGGACTCCATGACCAGAGTGGGAAGACGACGCCGTACCTTTGGAAAGATCGCCACCTTTGGAAAGATCGCTGCCGGACTCATTGCTCTGGCGGGTATCGTGGGCATCCAATGCCGCCCTGCGCTGGCAGACGACCAGTCGGTCACGATCGGCGCTTCCGTGCCTTATCTGAACGATCCGTCCTGGGTGATGATCACCAACTACGCCGACTACGTCGCCAAACAACTCAACATCCGGCTGCTGGTCATAGACGCCGCGGGCAAAGAGGATAAGCAGCTCGCCGATGTGCAATCGTTGATTTCGCGTCATGTCGACGCGATCATCTTCGTGCCGGTTTCAACCGCCGATGCCCGCTCCGCGATACGTCTCGCCAACCAGGCCAAAATTCCCATTATCGTCGCGGATCGATACCCTGGTTTTCCGGCCAAGAATCCGGATGCGCCCTATCTGACGTTCATCGGGCCCGATAACGTGGCCGCTGGGCGGGCCGTCGCGAATTACCTGTTCGCCCATGGCGTCAAGAACCTGGTTGCGATCGGCGGCACGCCTGGAGATCCCAACAATCAAACGCGGGTGCAGGGACTCCATGAGGCCCTCAAAACGTGGTCGGATAAGGGCGTCAAGCTTGTCCAGTATGTCGGCGTCCTCGAATCGGAGGAGAATGGCTACGCGGCGATGCAAAATCTTCTGTCTGCCCATCCAAAGGGTACGATCGACGGCCTGTGGTGCTACAACGACGCGCTTTGCCTGGGCGCCTATCGCGCCATCAAGCAGGCGGGCCGACAGAACGAAATCAAGATCGGCGCCATGGATCTCGACAAGGACGCGCTAGCGTTGGTGAATGCTCATACCAACTACATCTATGATTTCGGCGGCCACTGGGTAGAGCTCGGGTTCGCCGAGATGATTGCCTATGATGCATTGCACGGCCATCCCCCGCTCGGGCAGTTCTCGCAAATCGAGGATCTCGGCGTCGACGCCTCCCAATTTGGGACATTCAAGAAGGAATACCTCGATTCCGAGCCACCGATCGACATCAAGCATTACATGCTGACATTCAACCCGACGACGACAACGCAGGTTCCGCCGCTGCTGCTGAAGTGATCATGGCGGGCGGGCCGATTCTCAGCGTGTGAACGGCCCGCTCGACCTTTGACGTGCGTGAGTGTCGGAGACGCGACAAAATGCTTGAGACGGCCAACGAGCGTTCGGAACCCGAGCTTGACGTCGCACGCGTCACGACGACGGTGCAGTTGAGCCTCCTGGAGCGTCTGACACCTTATGTGGCCTATGCGGCGCTCGTGGGCTTGATTGCCTTTTTTGGCGGAACGGCCCCCAATCTCTTCCTCACCGCAAACAATTTCCAGGTCATTCTTCAAAACAGCGCAGTTCAGTGTGTCGTCGCCATCGGAATGACATTCGTGATCATCATTGGAAGCATCGACCTGTCGGTCGGTTCCAGCATGGCCCTTGTCGGCATGCTGGCCGCAATGGCGAGCACGTTCATAGGCGGGCTTGCCTTTTTCATTACGCCATTCCTGGGGGCGATCATAGGCTTGATCAATGGGCTGTTGTTTGTCTACGGAGGCGTCCCCTCCTTCGTCGTCACGCTCGGCATGCTCTCCGTCGCTCGAGGCCTGACCATCATTATCAGCGGTGGATTTCCCGTCAATCTTCCGCCGACGGGGCTCTTCACTGCCATCGGCAATGCGCCAAACCCCTTTCTCATTGTGATCGTCCTCGCGCTGGCCGCGTCATTTCTGCTGCTCAAGACGGCTTTCGGACGTTACACCCTCGCCGTCGGCGGGGACGAAGAAAAGGCCAAGATGCTTGGCCTGCCTGTCGATCGTCTGAAGGTGGCGATCTTCACGCTTTCCGGCGCGCTCGCCGGCCTTGGCGGAGGCATTCTGGCTGCCGAAGTCGGCGCCGGAACCCCGACCATGGGTACCGGCTTCGAGCTTACCGC
>JASHVY010000625.1 GCA_030044345.1 Acetobacteraceae bacterium
CGAGGTCGTCGCCTTTGTCCAGAAGCTGCGCGGGGAGGATCTCTTCAAGCTGCCCGGCGTCGCCGAGACGATCGACTGGGCAGGCGCCCTCCAGGCTCTCGATCAGCGCGAGCTGAATCCCGAGGTGGTGGACGAGACACTGGGTGTTTTGTTGAAATATCAGGATGATATCGCGAAGATCCGCGGTGCGGAGGCAGCGCGCCTGGTGGCCGAGGCGCAAGAAGCCGCAGCATGAACGAGCTGCTGCCGCCGCAATCCGGGGGCGGGCGGCTCGCAGCCAATGTCATGCATTTCGCCCGTCTGCTGCGCCGCGCCGGTCTGCCCGTGGGCACGCCCGAAATTCTCGCCGCCCAGCAGGCGCTCGGCTTCATCGATCTCGGCGCGCGCGAGGAGATGCACACCGCGCTTGCGGCGACCATGGTGCGAAGGCGCGAGCAGCAGGAAATCTTCGACCGTGCCTTCGCCCTCTTCTGGCGCAACCCGGAGGCGCTTCGCCAGGACGCGGCACTCGCCCTGCTCCAGGCCGAGAAGCCAAAGCCGGAGCGCCCCACGCCGGGAAGCCGACGGCTCCAGGAGGCGTTTTCGCCCCCCCGCACGCATCGGCCACGCGGCGAGGAGCCGCCGCCGCGGATCGACGCCATGCTCGCGGCAAGCGAGAGGGAACGCCTTCAGACGCTTGATTTCGAAGCCATGAGCGCGGCCGAGATCGCGGCGGCGAAAGCGGAGATCCGCCGCCTCGCCTTGCCGCTCGATATGCGCCGCACCCGTCGCCGCCGTGCCGATCCTGCGGGCCCCGAGATCGATCTCGCCGGCACGCTCCGCGCAAGCCTTCGCCAGGGCGGCGAGATTCTCCGCCTTGCCCGCCGCCGGCGCGTGACCCGCGCCCCACCGCTCGTCGTCATCTGCGACATCAGCGGCTCGATGGCCCGTTACGCGCAGATTTTGCTGCATTTCGTCCATGCGGTGGCGAACATCCGCGAGCGCGTGCATGTCTTTCTCTTCGGCACGCGGCTTTCCAACATCACCCGCCAGCTCCGCCATCGCGACCCGGAAATCGCCTTCCAGATGATCGCGCATATCGTTCCCGACTGGTCGGGCGGCACCCGCATCGGCGAGGCGCTGGCCACCTTCAACCATTTCTGGGCCCGCCGCGTCCTCGCCCAGGGCGCGGTCGTGCTGCTCGTTTCCGACGGGCTCGACCGCGACGGCGCGCATGGGCTTGCCGAGAACATGGACCGGCTGCACCGCTCCTGCCGCCGCCTGATCTGGCTCAACCCGCTGCTGCGCTGGGAGGGGTTTTCGCCCCGCTCCCAGGGCATCCGCGCAATGCTGCCGTACGTGGACGAATTTCGTCCGGTGCACAATCTCGAAAGCCTGCGCGAACTCGTCACCCTTCTCTCGAAGCCGGCGCCGGTGGCGCGCGGCGGGGTGGCGGAGGAATGGAGGATCGCTTCATGAGTGAAATCGCATCAAAAGCCCCATTCGCGGACGATGCCGAGGATATTCTGAGCCTTGCCGCTGCCTGGCGGGCAGCAGGAGAGGACGTGGCGCTCGCCACCGTCACCGAAACCTGGGGCAGCTCGCCCCGCCCCGCCGGCAGCCAGCTCGCGGTGAGCTTGTCGGGCAAGATGGCCGGCTCGGTCAGCGGTGGCTGCATCGAGGGGGCGGTGGCGGATGCCGCCGCCGAGACCATCCGCACCGGCAAGCCGCAGCTTCTCGATTTCGGCGTCAGCAATGAGCGCGCCTGGGAGGTCGGGCTCGCCTGCGGCGGCAAGGTGAAAGTGTTCGTGGAGAAGCTCGCGTGACACCCGCGCTCGCCCAGGCGCTGGCGGCGGCCAGGAAAGAGCATCGCCCCGTCGTGCTCGCGACCCGCTTGGCACCGCCCGGGCTTGCCGGCACCCAGCACCTGCTGCCCGACCCCGAGGCGCCGGCGGAGCTCAATAAAGCTGCGGAAGCGGCGCTCGCCTCGGATCAGAGCCGCACGGTCACGATCGGCGGCGAGCAGTGGTTTCTCCACGCCCACAACCCGCCGGCGCGGTTGATCGTCGTCGGCGCCGTGCATATCGCCCAGGCGCTGCTGCCGATGGCGGTTGGGCTCGGCTTTGCCCTCATCGTCGTCGATCCGCGCCGTTCCTTCGCCTCGCCCGAGCGCTTTCCGAATGTCACCGTGCTGACGGACTGGCCGGACGAGGCGCTCGACGCGCTCAAGCCGGATACGCGGAGCGCGATCCTCACCCTGACCCACGATCCCAAGCTCGACGATCCGGCGCTCGACCGGGCGCTGAAATCCCCGGCTTTCTATATCGGCGCGCTGGGCTCGCGCCGGACCCATGCCGCGCGGCTGCAAAGGCTGCGCGCGCTCGGCCATGGGGAAGCCGAGCTTGCCCGCATCCATGGGCCGGTGGGTCTCGATATCGAGGCGGTGACCGCGCCCGAGATCGCGCTTTCGATCCTGGCCCAACTGGTCGCCGTCCGTCGCGGCGCAGCCACGGCGAAGAAAGAAGCGGCGTGATCTTCGGCTCCCTGCCGCTCGAGGAGGCGAAAGGAGCCATTCTCGCCCATAACCTGCGCCTTCCCGGGCGGATGCTGCGCAAGGGCACCCTGCTGGACGAAGCGGCGATCACCGCTCTCACCGAGGCCGGGCATCCGAACGTGATCGCCGCCCGGCTCGAGCCGGGGGACGTGCCGGAGGATGTGGCGGCGGACCGACTGGCGAACGCCCTTCTCTCCCCTCTCCTCGGCCGCTCGCGTGCCGCGACCGGGCGCGTCAATCTCCATGCCGAGGCGCCGGGACTGCTGCGCATCGACACCGACAAGATCGAGCGGCT
>JASHVY010000626.1 GCA_030044345.1 Acetobacteraceae bacterium
CCCGCCTGGTGGAGGCGATCGCCGCCCAGGCGGGCAGGGTGATCCACGTCTCCAACCTCTATCACATTCCGGAGACGGAAAGGCTCGCCCGCCGCTTCGTCGAGGCCACCTTCGCGGACTCGGTCTTCTTCGGCAATTCGGGCGCGGAAGCGAACGAGGGCATGGTGAAGATGATCCGCCGGACCATGGCCGAGGAAGGCCACCCCGAGCGCTACCGCATCATCTGCTTCGAAGGCGCCTTCCACGGCCGCACGCTGGCCATGCTGTCGGCGACAGGCAATGACAAATATCTCCAGGGCTATGGCCCGCCGGTGGACGGGTTCGAGCACGTTCCCTTCAACAACCTCAACGCGGTGCGCGCCGCCATCACCCCTGAAACCGCCGGCATCCTCGTCGAGCCGGTGCAGGGCGAAGGCGGCATCCGCCCGGCGCAGCTCCAGTTCCTGCGCGATCTCCGCGCCACCTGCGACGAATTCGGCCTCCTCCTCGGCATGGACGAGATCCAGTCCGGCATGGGCCGCACCGGCCGGCTCTTCGCCCATGAATGGGCCGGCATCACGCCGGATGTGATGACCTCCGCGAAAGGCATCGCCGGCGGCGTTCCCATGGGCGCCGTCTTCGCCACCGAGCGCGTCGCCCGCCACATGACCCCCGGCAGCCATGGCAGCACCTTCGGCGGCAACCCGCTCGCCGCCGCGGCCGCCAATGCCGTGCTCGATGTCGTGCTCGCCCCCGGCTTCCTCGAAGCGGTGGAGCGCACGGCCCGCAAGTTCCGGCGCGATCTCGAAGCGCTGGCTGCCGAGTTCCCCACAATCTTCTCGGAGGTGCGGGGCACCGGCCTGATCCTCGGGCTCAAATGCGTCCCGCCCCAGGCCGAGGTGAACGCCGCCTGCCTCGCCGAGGGCCTGCTTGCCGTCAATGCCGGGGAGAATGTGGTCCGTCTCGTCCCGCCCCTCATCGTCCGTGAGCCCGAGTGCGACGAGGCTGTCGCGATGATCCGCCGCGCCGCGCTGCGCTGCCTGCCTTCGAACGCCAAGGCCGCGGCGAAATGAGCGGGGCGCTCAAGCGCTCGGCGGCGGACCGGGAGAGCGCGCCGCCTCCCCGGCCGCGCCATTTCCTCGATCTCAGCGATTTCGACACGCCCACGCTCCGCCAGATGCTCGATATCGCGCACGGGTTCCGCCAGGCGGGCGGCGTCACCTCGCGCCCGCTCGCCGGCAAGACGCTCGCCATGATCTTCGAAAAACCCTCGACGCGAACGCGCGTGAGCTTCGAGGTCGCGATGCGCCAGCTTGGCGGCGATGTCATCATGCTCACCGGCAAGGAAATGCAGCTCGGCCGGGGTGAGACCGTCGCCGATACCGCGCGCGTGCTCTCGCGCTATGTGGACGCGATCCTGCTCCGCACCGATCGCGCGGGAAAGCTCGCCGAGCTCGCCCGGCACGCGACGATCCCGGTGATCAACGGCCTCACCGAAGCCTCGCACCCCTGCCAGCTCATGGCGGACGTGATGACCTTCGAGGATCATCGCGGCCCCATCGCCGGCCAGGTGGTGGCCTGGTCGGGCGACGGCAACAATGTCGCCCGTTCCTGGATCGAGGCGGCGGCGCGCTTTCACTTCACCTTCCGCCTCGCCACTCCCGAGCTGCTCCGCCCGCCGCCCGGCCTCGTCGCGTGGGCAAAGTCCGAAGGTGCGAACATCGAAATCTTCGATTCGCCGGAGGACGCGGTGGCCGGCGCCCGCGCCGTCGTCACCGATACCTGGGTCTCCATGTCGGATGATCCGCAGGAAAGCCGCCACAATCTGCTCGCGCCCTATCGCGTCACCGAAGCCCTGATGGCCCATGCCGCGCCGGATGCGATCTTCATGCACTGCCTCCCCGCCCATCGCGGGGAGGAGGTGGACGCGGCGGTGATCGACGGCCCCCAATCCGTCGTCTTCGACGAGGCGGAAAACCGCCTCCACGCCCAGAAAGGCGTGCTCGCCTGGGTCCTTGGCGCCGCCCGTTAATCAGGCGCTCTTTCCGCCCTATCGGGGGCCACCCGACGCCGGCGCGGGATTGGGAACCGGTTGACACGGCCGCCAAAGCGACCTGACGTCCCTCAAGGCGGAAGCGGATCGGCGGGTTGGCAGAGGAAAAAATGAACGGAACATTTGCGATCGCTCCGGCGCTGCCGAGACGGACATTGCTTCGCCGCGCCGGTCAGCTCGGCGCAGCGGGCGCGTTCGGCATGGGGTGGACGGGAACGGCGCGTGCGGCGAATAACGGCCTTGTCGTCCTGGTCCATACTCAGGCGGCCGGCGACAACGGGCCGATCGACGACATGATCGCCAGTCTCAGGACGCTGGCGGCCGAGCGGAAATTCCAGGCCCGTGCGATCTATGCCCCCGATCCGGCGAGCTTCGAATCGCTCCTGCGCAGCCTCGCCGAAGCCGGGACGGAGGTGGTGATCACAACCTTCTTCCCGATCGCCCAGGCCGTGGCGGAAGTGGCGCCGAAGTTCCCCAAAACCAGGTTCATCGAGATTTACGCGAACAAGCTGCCTGCGCCGCTGCCGAATGTACGCACGATCCAGTACGATGGATATTACGGCATGTATCTTTCCGGCCTGTTCGCGGCGAAAGTGTCGCGCAGCGGATTGCTCGGCTATATCGGTGGTGTGGATCTGCCGGGGCTCAAGGCCGATCTCAACGCGCTGAAGGCGGGTGCGGCCAGCGCCAATGCCGCGGTGAAGGTGGACGGCGCATTCGCCGGCTCGTTCGAGGACCCCGCAAGGGGGCGGAAAATCGCCGGCCGGATGTTTGCCGGCGGCATCGACTTCATCCAGGCCGACGCGGCGGCGACCGATACCGGCGTGATCCAGGCGGCAAATGACGGCCCGGAGAGGATGGTCAGCGGCGTGTTCCGCAGCCAGTTCAGGCTGGGCCCCAAGACCGTCATCGGCGGTGTGCTGATCGCGTTCGGCACATCGCTCTATCAGCAGCTCACCCAGGTGTTGGACGGCAGGTTCGAAAGCGGCCACCATGTCAGCAACCTTGATGACGGCGTGGTGGATTTCGTGCTGTCCGACCTCTTTCTCGCCCAGGGGCCGGCAGAGCTGGTCGCGAGAGCAAAGGCTCACTGGCCGGAAATCGCCAAGGCGAAGCAGGCGATCATTGACGGCTCTCTGAAAGTCCCTTTCGAGACGACGCTCTAAGAGAAGTTGTTCTTTCTTGAAAGAAAGAACCAAAGAACTTTCATCCTTTCATTCGGAGTCCCCGGTTGGTGCCCAGATCAACATGGCTTCTGGTGGATCATGGAGTGATCCGCCAAAGCCATGAAATTGATCGAGAAAACAAAACCAAGCGTGACGATCAAAAATCATCACGCTGGTCCGGAAAACGGAGAAAAGTCTTTTTGCTTCTTTTTCTTCAGAAAAAGAAGATTCCTTCTTTCTGATACTTCATCGAAGTGCATAACACTTTCCAGGACCTCTATGTGCGGAGATCAGGCGAAGCCGGCCCAGCCGATTGCCGCGGCGGCGGCAACGACGATCAGCGGATTGAGCTTCGTCGTGCAGAAGATGAAAGTCGCCGCCGCCGTCAGCGCATATTGCGACCAGGAATGATCGGCGGTGCGGGCGACGACGACGCCGCTCGCGAGGACGAGCCCCACCGCGATCGGCGCGAGGCCATGCTCGAAGGCGATGCGCCAGGGCGCGTGCGTCGCGTGCTGCCAGGAGCGGGCGAAGGCATAGACGAGGAGGCCGGCGGGCAGGATCATCGCCGCCGTGGCCAGCAGCGCGCCGGCGAAACCCGCGGCCTGATAGCCGATCAGCGTGACGATCAGAATGCTGGGGCCCGGCGCGGCCTGGGCGATTGCGAAGATGTCGGCGAACTGCGCGGCCGTCAGCCAGTGATAGATCTGCACCGCCTGGAGCTGCATCTCCGGCACGACGGAATTGCCGCCGCCGATCGAGAGCAGCGACGCGGTGCCGAAGAGCAGGCAGATCCGAAGCGCGGTGAGCAGGCTCACGTCGCTTGCCTCTTTGGCCAAGCCCACCACAGGCCGAGCGGCGCCAGCACCGCGAGCATGGGAAGCAGCGGCACCCGGACGATCGCGGAGAAGAAGAAGGAAACGGCGAACAGCACCCAGGGTCCGGCGCTGCGCAGCGTTTTCCGCCCGGTCTTGTAAGCCATCGAGAGGCTGAGCGCGACCGAGGCGGCGACGACGCCGCGCAGGGCGGCCTGCACGGAGGGATCGCTGTGATAGGCGGCGTAGAGCGTGCCGAGACCGAGGACGATCGCGATCGGGAGCGCGATCAGCCCGAGGACCGCGGCGAGCGCGCCCGAAGCGCCGCGCAGCTTGGCGCCGACGAAGACCGCGAGATTGACCTGGTTGGCGCCGGGCAGCACCCGGCAGATGGTCATGGCGCTGAGGAATTCCTCGTCGCTCATCCAGCCGCGCTCCTCGACCACGACCTGGCGCGACCAGGCGGAAAGCCCGCCGCCGAAGCTCGCGAGCGCGATCCGGTTGAAGGTGAGGGCAAGCTCGAGCGACGAGGCCACGGGCGGCGCCTCGGCCGGTTCGAGCGCCGCATCATTCATGCATCAGATCCGCGTCGTGCGGGAAATCGTCCTCGGTCTCCGTGTGCGCCTGCAACGGATCGGGCGCATCGTAGTGGCGCGATTCCTCCCAGTCATCGGCGAAGATGCCGCGCAGACGCTTCACGGCGCCCGGGTCGGTGACGATCAGGCCGAGCTCGCGGCGGAGGTCGAAGGCGCTGCGGTCGATGTTCATCGAGCCCACCAGCGCGCGCCGGTCGTCCGCGATCAGAAGCTTGGCGTGCAGCCGCATATTCTTCTGCTTGTGCACCCGGACATTCAGCCGATAGAGGATGCGCAGCGCCGAGAAGGTGTCGAGCACGTCCCATTCGCTGATGCCGTGCCGTCCGCCGCAAAGCACACGGACCTTCACCCCGCGCTCGCGTGCGTTGGCGATGCGATCGAGGATGGTCGTGTCGACGAATTTCGGATGCTGGATGTCGAGGGTCTCGCGCGCGGAATCGATGAAGGCGCTCATCATGTGGCGCGCGTTGGCGGTGCTCCACAGCAGGCTGGAGCCGGATGGCGGATGGAACGGCGCGTGGTTCCAGTCGGATTCGAAGCAGGCGCGGATCTCGGCGATGGCGGCCCGGTCCTGGATCACCAGGCCATAGTCGCGCGTCAGGGCGAAGTATTTTTCGGAAAGATTGAACGTGGCGATCAGGGCGTGCGAATCATCGATCACCGCCGATTTCTCGTGGGTGACGGCGAAGCGCGGGCTGGTCCAGGCGACGGTGATGCCCTCCTGGCGCAACCTCGCCTCGGTCGCATCGTTGGCGCGATCGCCCGAGGAGCGATGCGGGTTCAGCATCACCCGGACGTCCCGGCCGTTGCGATGCGCGGCGATCACCGCCTCCAGGATCTCAGGATGATCGAAGGTGAACTGCTTGATGAGAATGCTGCGCTGCGCCGCGGCGATCAGGCCGATGACCGCATGCGGCCCGTCCTCCGGCTGCACCAGAACCCGCACGCCGCCCGAGAGCCCGAGCGCATGCGGGTCCGCGCCGGAAGACGCCGCCGCGGCGCCATTCGGGCCGCCGGCGGCCGGGGTTTCCGCGGTGGTCGGCCTCTCAGGGGGCTTTCCGGGCGGATTTTCGGGCGGCCCAGTGCCCGAGAGAGTGTGGGAAAGCGTGTCGGGCAGACCGCTGGCATTCTGTGGCAAGGGCCTTCTCCAGACCGAGAAAAGGGGGGAAAGCCTATAGCGTTCATTCGGCTGCCAGTTCAATTCGCGCCCATTCAATTCAGTGCTACCGGCGTCACGAGGGAAGGGGCGGGCATCGCCGATGCCGGGTGCGGGGGGGCGGCCTCGCCGCGGGCTCATGACATCCCGGAGGAACGGAGCCTCCGGCATTGCCTCCCTGCGCCCCCTCTCGTCCCGGGACTGCCGGACGCCGCAACCGGCATTATCCTTGTTTTGCCCTCCCATGAATGTCCCGGACCCGCCTCCGCCAGGGACGGTCATCCCAGACGGTCATCCCAGACGGTCATCCCAGGCAGCTCTCCCGAGACCCCATGATGCCATCTCTCACCCGCCGCACCTTCCTCCACGCCGCCACTATCGCCACCGCCGCATCCCTCGGAAACAGGCCCGATTTCGCCGACACGATCGGCAGCCTCACCGCGCTCGAGGCTTCGGCCGGCGGGCGCATCGGCGTCGCCGGGCTGAATACGGCGAACAATGCCATGGTGACTCACCGCGCCGGTGAGCGTTTTCCGTTTTGCAGCACCTTCAAGCTGCTTTCCGTCTCGGCCATCCTGAAGCGGAGCGAGACCGATCCCGGGCTGCTCTCGCGCAAGATCGAGTACGCAAGCCAAACACTCGTGAAATATTCTCCGATCACCAGCCTTCATCTCGCCACGGGCATGACGATCTCCGCCCTCTGCGCCGCCGCGCTGCAGGAGAGCGACAACACCGCCGCCAACCTGATCATCGGCCTGCTCGGCGGCCCCGCCGCCGTGACATCCTTCGCGCGTTCGATCGGCGATGACCAGTTCCGCCTCGATCGCTGGGAGATTGCGCTCAACGATGCCGTGCCGGGCGATCCGCGCGATACCACGACCCCGGCCGCGATGGTGAAGGACCTGCAACGCGCCATGCTCGGCGACCTGCTCGCCTCGCCCCAGCGGGACCAGCTCATCGCCTGGATGCGCGGCTGTAAAACCGGCTTCAAGCGAATCCGCTCCGCCGTTCCTGCGAATTGGGGGGTCGCGGACAAGACCGGCACCGGGGATTACGGCACGGCCAACGACATCGCCGTGATCTGGCCGCCCGGAAGACCGCCGATCATCCTCGTCGTCTATGTCACGCTGGAGAAGAGGGATGCGCCGGCGCGCGACGATCTGGTCGCGGCCGCCGCCCGCATCGCTCTCGAAGGGCTCGGCTGAGGACCCGACAACTCGGATACCCGTACTTTGGCATTCGTCTCGTTCCGCCCCCCACTTCCGCCCCCACGTACCCCCTTATCCACAGGCTGCCGGACTCGGGTGGCTTCGCTATCCTCGTTCTTCCATGAATTCGCTCGACCCGCCCCTCCTCGGCCACGCGCTCCGCCGCCCGCCCACCAATCTGGAGGCGGAGCAGGCGCTGCTCGGCGCGCTTCTCGCCAACAACAAGGCGTTCGAGCGCGTCGCCGAGTTCCTCGTCCCGGACCATTTCGCGGATCCGATCCACGCCCGCATCTATGAGGCGATCCGCCGCCGCGTCGAAGCCGGCCAGCTCGCGGACGCCGTCACGCTTCGCGCCGAGTTCGAGCATTCCGGCGTGCTGGAGGAAGTGGGCGGCACCGCCTATCTCGCCCAGCTTCTCGCCGCCACCGTCGGCATCATCAATGCCGGCGAATATGGCCGCACCATCCATGATGCCTGGCTCCGCCGCCAGCTCATCGATCTCGGCGAGGTGGTGGTCAACCGCGCTTTCGGCGCCGAGCCGGAGCTCGGCGCGCGTGACCAGGTCGAAGCGGCCGAGCAGTCGCTTTACGATCTCGCGACGCGCGGCGCGGCCGAAGGCGGCTTCCTCAATTTCGAGCGCGCGCTCGCCCAGGCCATCGAAAATGCGGAGCGCGCCTTCCGCCGCACCGGCCATGTCTCGGGCCTCACCACCGGGCTCCGTGATCTCGATGCCAAGACCGGCGGCCTCCACCCCTCGGATCTCGTCGTGCTCGCCGGCCGCCCCGGCATGGGCAAGACCTCGCTCGCCGTCTGCATCGCCGTGGGCGCGGCCCGCGCGCTCCTCGCCGCCTCCGCCGGCAATTCGAAGCGGCCGGCCGTCGCCATCTTCTCCCTCGAGATGAGTGCCGAGCAGCTCGCCACCCGCGTCCTCGCCGAGCAGGCGCGCATCAGCGGGGACCGCATCCGCCGGGGCGAGATCGGCCAGCGCGATTTCGACCGCTTCGTCGCCGTCTCGCGCGAGATCAGCAGTCTCCCGCTCGAAATCGACGACACACCCGCCGTCACCCTCTCGGCACTCCGCACCCGCGCGCGCCGGCTCAAGCGCACGCGCGGCCTCGCCCTCCTCGTGATCGATTATCTCCAGCTCATGCGCCCCGCCGCCGGCACGAGGCCCGAGAACCGCGTGCTCGAGATCAGCCACATCACCCAGGGCCTGAAAGCCATCGCCAAGGAGCTGGAGGTTCCGGTGCTCGCCCTCTCCCAGCTCTCCCGCGCCGTCGAATCGCGGGAGGACAAGCGCCCTCAGCTTTCCGATCTTCGCGAGTCGGGCACCATCGAGCAGGACGCCGATTCGGTCATGTTCATCTACCGGGACGAATATTATTACGCCCAGCGCGCGCCCAAGCAGATGAACTTCGAATCCGAGGAGCGTTTCCAGGAAGCGACCGAGAAATGGCAGCGGGACATGGAGCGGGTGCACAACCGCGCCGAGCTCTTCCTCGCCAAGCAGCGCCATGGTCCCACCGGCAAGATCGACCTCTTCTTCGAAGCCGAGTTCACCCGCTTCGCCGATCTCGACCTTCAGCATTCCGATGTCGGCTGTTGAGGCTGAAACCGCCGCCGCCATCCTGACGATCGATCTCCCCGCCATCGTCGCCAACTGGCGCACACTCTCTGCCCGCCATCCCGCCGGCCCGGTCGCCGGCGTGGTCAAGGCCGATGCCTACGGTCTCGGCGCCACCCTCGTCGCCCCGGCGCTCCATGAAGCGGGCTGCCGGCATTTCTTCACCGCCCACCTGGAGGAAGCGCTGGCGATCCGCCCGCTCCTTCCCGATGCCGTGCTGGGCGTGCTGAACGGCCTCATCGCCGGCACTGAGGCCATCCACCGCGTTCAATCCATCATCCCCGTCCTCGGCTCGCTGCCCGAAATCGCGCTCTGGCGTGCCGAGGCCGCCCGCGCCGGCGCCTCCCTTCCTGCAATCCTCCATATCGATACCGGCATGTCCCGTCTCGGCCTCACCGAGGCCGAAGTGGCCGCTCTCGCCGCCGATCCCGCGCTGCTCGCCGGCATCACGCTCCGCTACGTGATGACCCATCTCGTCAGCGCCGAGAGCGCGGATGACCCGCTCAACGAGCATCAGCGCGCCCGTTTCGCAGCACTGGCCGCCCGCCTGCCGCCCGCGCCGCGCTCGATCGCCAATTCCTCCGGCATCTTCCTCGGTCCCCGTTTCGCCTCGGACCTCGCCCGCCCGGGTGCTGCGCTCTATGGCATCAACCCCGTGCCCGACCAGCCGAATCCCATGCGCCCCGTGGTCCGCCTCACCGCCCGGGTGCTCAGCCTGCGCGCGCTCGAGCCCGGCGAGAGCGTCGGCTACAACGCCACCTGGCGGGCCGCGCGCGGAAGCCGCATCGCCACCATTGCCGTCGGCTACGCGGATGGCTGGCCCCGCCGCCTCTCCAATCGGGGGGCGGCCATCTTTGACGGAAGGCGCCTGCCGCTGGTAGGCCGTGTCTCCATGGACCTCACGACCTATGACGCGACCGACCACCCGGGCCTCCGGCCGGGCGATTGGCTTGAGCTGATCGGCCCGGCCCAGCCGCTCGCCGCCGTGGCCGAGGCGGCGGAAACCAACGAGTACGAGATCCTGACCGCGCTCGGGCCGCGCTATCACCGCGTGGTGGTCGCCGCGTGACTTCCCTGGCCGCGGCTCTCGCCGGCATCGGGCGGCCGGTTCTCACGCTCTGCCGCACGGCCGGGCGGGTCGCGCTCTTTGCGGTGAGCGGCCTCTCCCACCTCATCCGCCCGCCCTTCCATCTGCGCATGTTCCTCCGCGCGCTGGTGGAGATGGCCTATTTTAGCCTGCCCGTGGTCGCGCTCACCGCGATCTTCACCGGCATGGTTCTGGCACTTCAGTCCTATACCGGCTTTGCCCGCTTCTCCGCTCAGGGCGCGGTCGCCTCGGTGGTGGTGCTCTCGGTGACGCGGGAGCTCGGCCCGGTACTCGCCGGCCTCATGGTCGCGGGCCGCGTGGGTGCTGCGATGGCGGCCGAGATCGGCACCATGCGCGTCACCGACCAGATCGACGCGCTCGCCACCCTCTCCACCGATCCGATGAAATATCTCGTCGCCCCGCGGCTTCTCGGCGGCATCCTCGCGCTCCCCATGCTGGTGGTGGTGGCGGATATCCTGGGCGTGCTCGGCGGCTTCATCGTCAGCACCACCTCCCTCGGCTTCAATCCCGCCGCCTACCTGCACAGCACCTTCACCTATCTCGAGACGATCGATGTCGTCTCCGGCCTCGTGAAGGCGGCGGTCTTCGGGTTCCTGATCGCGCTGATGGGCTGCTACAACGGCTATATGACACGCGGCGGCGCCGAAGGCGTGGGTGCGGCGACAACCGCGGCGGTGGTCTCCGCCTCCATCCTCATCCTCGCCTTCGATTATGTGCTGACCGGACTTTTCTTCAGCCAATGAGCGAGCCAATGAGCGCGGGGCCGCCGAAAATCCGCATCCGCGGGCTCGTCAAATCCTTCGGCGAGAAGAAGGTGCTGGACGGCATCGATCTCGACATCATGCAAGGCACCTCGCTCGTCGTCATCGGCGGCTCCGGCTCGGGCAAGTCGGTGCTGGTCAAATGCATCCTCAACCTGCTCACGCCCGATGCCGGGACGATCGAGATCGATGGGGAGAATGTGCTGGCACTCCCGCCCCGCGCGCGGCGGGCGGTCTATGCCAAGGTCGGCATGCTGTTCCAGAACGGCGCGCTCTTCGATTCGCTCCCGGTCTGGGAGAATGTCGCCTTCGGCCTGCTCGCCCGCCATCGCGTCACGCGGGGGGAAGCACGGCTGCGCGCGGGCGAGATTCTTGCCCAGGTCGGGCTCGGGCCGGAGGTGAGCCGGCTTTTCCCCGCCGAGCTTTCGGGCGGCATGCAGAAGCGGGTGGCGCTTGCCCGCGCCATCGCCGCCCGGCCCGAGATGCTCTTCTTCGACGAACCCACCACCGGCCTCGACCCGATCCTCGGCGCGGTGATCGACGGGCTGATCGTCGATTGCGTGAAGCGCCTCGGCTCGACCGCGCTCGCCATCACCCACGATATGAGCTCGGCCCAGCATATCGGCGACGAGGCCGCCATGCTCTTCGAAGGCCGCATCGTCTGGCGCGGCCCCGCCACATCCCTGCTCGCCAGCGGCAACCCGGTCGTCGATCAATTCACCCACGGCCGCCGCGAAGGCCCGATCAAGATGGAATTGTGCGGCGGGATGTGAAGTCTCGACAGGGTGTGCATGACGCCCATCCCGTGCCGTTCGCCAAGATGAGGAAGCTCCCTCAGGCGTGCGGGCCGCAGCCCGCGGCATTTTGTCCTTTGGCGTTTTGTCCTGCGGCAGTCGCGCCCGACGAAGCCGCCTGAGCCGGCAAAGCGACGGTCGCTTTTTGGACAAATCAGCGTGGAATTTCGGCTTAGTGTTGTTTTGCCGAGCGGATTCAAGGCACGCCTGGATCGCTGCGCGCCAGGGTCCCCGCGAACTCGTTCGGGGCACCCCGTCGCGGAATGCCCCATTCCACCAGAAGCCATATTGATCTAGCGGGGAGAAAGCTCTCATGCCCTACATTCCACCGCTGACGGCTCTGCGCTCTCTGGAGGCTGTTCTGCGCTTGGGCAGCTTTGGTCGTGCCGCCGAGGATCTGAACGTCAGCAAGAGCGCGATAAGTCATCAGGTGAAAGCTCTCGAGGAGAATCTTGGCGTTGCTCTCGTTGTACGGCCAAGTACAGGAGAAACGAGACGCACCACGGCCACCCCTGAAGGAAGACGATTACAGGAGGCCGTGGAGCTGGCTTTGGGCCAGCTCGGGAATGTCTGCGAAGACATCAAAGCAGGCTCCAGAAAAACCAAGCGCAGAAGGCTG
>JASHVY010000627.1 GCA_030044345.1 Acetobacteraceae bacterium
CGGATCAGCGCCTGCGGCGCTTCCGACTCACCACAGCGCATTCGCAAACAGGCTCTGAGGAACGGTAAGCCGCAACCGAGGCGTTTCCGGCGCGGGAGGTAAATGTGGCTCTCCTGCAGAACCTCGCGGCATCGTTCTCTCCGCGTGCGGCGCTCAGCGAGGCCGACCGGCTGAAGGAGCGCGGCAAGAATGCCGAAGCGTTCCGCCTTCTTGGGCGGGCAGCGCGCGCGGGCCTCGCCGAAGCGCAGTACCGCGTTGGGACATGCTATCTGGAGGGCAAGGGGGTACCGCTGAACCGCAGCGAGGCGGTGGGCTGGCTGGAGCAGGCCGCTGAGCAGGGCCATGTGAAATCCCAGGCGCAGCTCGCCACGCTTTGCCTGCAAGGGCTCTCATCCAGCAACAAGGCTGCGGAGGCGGCCGGGCAGCCGGGGTCCCTCTTTTCCGGCAATGCTCTCGCGCCGGAACCTGATTTTGCCGGTGCTGCAAAATGGGCGCATCGCGCCGCTTCCGCCGGCTCCGCCGATGCCCAGGCGATCCTGGGCTTCGTCTTCACATCCGGCCCTGCGGAGATGCGCGATCTCGACGCCGCCGACTACTGGTACCGATCATCCGCGGTGGCGGGCTGTCCGCAAGGCGCCTTGGGATTTGCCCTGGCCCTGGCACGGCAGGCCAAAACGGAAGCGCAATATGCGAAAGTCGCCCATTGGCTGCGGCAGGCCGCCAAGGGGGGCTTGCCGACCGCGCTCTACCTGCTCGGGGTCATGACCGAACGCGGTACCGGTGTGCCTGCCGATCCCGCGCAGGCGTTGGCGCTTTTCCGTGAGGCGGCGGAGCAGGGGAGCCATGCGGCCCAGCTCCGGTGGGGGCTTGCCCTGTTGCGGGGGGAGAAGGTCAAGGCAGACATGGCGGCAGGCGAATCCTGGCTGCGCAAGGCGGCCCTTGCGGGGGAAGCGGAAGCGGCCGCCCATCTCGGCGATCTTTATGGCCGAGGGGGCGAGCTTCCGCCCAACTATGCCGAGGCGACGGCCTGGTTTCGTCGCGCCGCCGCCGCCGGGCACGCGGGGGCTGCACGCGCGCTCGGCATGCTCTATCTGACCGGCGCCGGTGTGCCGCGCGATGCCGAGGAAGCCGCACACTGGCTGCGCATTGCCGCGGAAAGAGGGCATAAGCAGGCCGAGATCGATCTTGCCAACCTGCTGATGAGCGGCGAGGGCGCAGCGGAGGACGCAAGCCGCGTGCGCGCCCGCTTCGAGGACAGGGCCGGCGCGGGCGACCTGCTGGCGGCCTTCAATTTCGGCGTCTGCCTGGCGGAAGGATTCGGCATCGAGCGGGACGAGCACAAGGCTGCCGAATGGTTCCGCCGCGCCGCCGAGGGCGTTGTGGACGCGCAATATTGGTACGGCCGGATGCTCGTGGAGGGGAGGGGGGTGGCGCCATCCGCCAAGGAGGGCCGAGCCTGGATTGCCCGTGCGGCGGAGGCCGGCATGATGGAGGCGAAAGTTGCCCTGGCCGGGCTTCTGTTCGAGGGAATTGGCGGCGCGCCGGACCATGCGCGCGCGCTTGGTCTGTTCGGTGAAGCGGCGGAGGCCGGGCATGTCGGGGCGATGTATGCGCTCGGCATGATGCTGAGCGGGGAGGCCGATGTGCCCCCCGATCCGGCCGCCGCGCAGCGATGGCTGCAGGCGGCGGCCGAGCGGGGGCACGGTGAGGCGCAGCGCACACTCGGACAGCAATCTGCGCAAGGCATCAAAGGCGGGAACGATCCCGGGCAGACGAGCGCCTGGCCTGAGCGTGTGGCGGCCCAAGGGGGCAAGGAGGTGCAAAACGAACTCTCGGATTTGGCCATGAGGTCCTTGGGCGGTTTCAGACCGGAAAAAGGGCCTCCGCTGCATACGTAGTTGGCCCCTTATCCCTCCGGAACAGAGGGGGCAGCGGGTATAGCCGTATTAATCTGCTCCCAGAAAAAGGGGACAGCCCGTATAACTTCCCGATGGGTGGAGTGCATAGATGACGACGAAGATGCAATGATCACACTTACGGACGAATTCGGGCGGGAGCCAATATCGCTGCTGGCGTCGAGTGGCCGGTACACACCCAACAAGACATACGGGTGAGGGAAATGGAGAGATTGGCACGCTGACTATCCCTGGAACCGAGCTTATCCAGGCTGCCAGACTGTCGAGACGGACGGGACCACCTCACTTCCCCCCGGCCATCCAGTTCACCATCTTTGCCGTTCCGCGGTGATTCCAAAATGGCCCCCAAGACTCTGTGCCTCAACATGATCGTCAAGAACGAGATGGCGAATCTCGAACGCTGTCTCAGCGCCGGTGCGCCACACATCGCCTGCTGGGTGATCGGAGACACTGGCTCGACTGACGGCACGCAAGATTTCATCCGCTCGTTCTTCGCCGCGCGCAACATTCCGGGCGAGCTGCACGAGTTTCCGTTCGTCGACTTCTCTCAGGCGCGTAACGAGGCACTTAAATGTGCTCGCGCCTCCAGACTGCATTTTGATTATCTCCTTCTGACAGATGCGGACATGGAGCTGACGGTGCAAGATCCTGCGTTTGCGCAGGGCTTGACTGGTGCGGCGTACAACGTGCGTCAAAAAACGGCTTATGTGACCTATTGGAACACGCGTCTGTTGCGAAGGGACCTGCGCGCCATCTACAAGGGGGTAACTCACGAAATCCTCGTTGGCATGACTGGCAACACGAAAAACCTGGAAGGCATCAGTTTCATCGACCACGGAGTCCAGCTAGGTCGTGCAGATAAGTACGAGCGAGACGCTCGGTTGTTGAAGAATGCGATCGCAGTGGAACGCGACCGCTTTATGATTGCCCGCTATACGTTCTATTTGGCAAATACGCTGAGAGATAGCGGTCAAAAAGAAGCCGCGCTTGAGATGTATTTGAAGCGTGC
>JASHVY010000628.1 GCA_030044345.1 Acetobacteraceae bacterium
TTTTTGCTTCTTTTTCTTCAGAAAAAGAAGTCTCCTTCTTTCTGATACTTTATCGAAGTGTGCAAACCTTTCTAATCGGCGGCGTCGGCGAGCGACTTGCCGGCGGCGAGATTTTCCATCGCATGCTCGACATGGCGGCTGAAGACATATTCGGCCGGCCGCTGGTTCGTGAGCGGGATTTCGGGCGCCATCGGGCCTTCGGTGCGCGGGCCGCGCAGCGCCACTTTCAAAGTTTTCAGCGGGTGGGAGACGGCATCGACCACCGCGGTCGCCTCATAGCCGGAATGGACCATGCAGTCGGCGCATTTTTCGTAATTGCCGGTGCCGTAGCGGTCCCAGTCCGTGGTCTCCATCAGCTCCCGAAAAGTCCGGGCGTACCCTTCGCCGAGCAGGTAGCACGGTCGCTGCCAGCCAAAGACATTGCGCGTGGGCTTGCCCCAGGGCGTGCAGACATAGCTCTGATTGCCCGCAAGGAAATCGAGGAAGAGGGCGGACTGGTTGAATTTCCATCCCTTGCCGCGGCCGCGGCGGAAAATATCTCGGAAGAGCTGCTTCGATTTCTGCCGGTTGAGGAAATGCTGCTGGTCCGGCGCCCGCTCATAGGCATAGCCCGGCGAGATCATCACCCCGTCGAGCCCGATGGTCTTCACATAATCGAGGAAGGCCGCCACGCGCACGGGATCCGTCCCGTCGAAGAGGGTCGTGTTGATGCAGACGCGGAACCCTTTGGCCTTCGCCGCCTTGATCGCGGCGACCGCGCGGTCGAACACACCCTCCTGGCTCACCGCGTGGTCATGCATCTCGCGATCGCCGTCGAGATGCACGTCGAAGGCGAAGTTCTTGTGCGGGCGGAAGCGGTCGAGCCGCTTCTCCATCAGGAGCGCGTTGGTGCAGAGATAGATGAACTTGCCCCGGGCGAGGATGCCCTCGACGATCTCGGGCATCTCCTTGTGCAGAAGCGGCTCGCCGCCTGCGATCGCCACCACCGGCGCGCCGCACTCCTCCACCGCCTCGAAACATTGGGCGGGCGTGAGGCGCTGGTTCAGGATCGGCGCGGGATAGTCGATCTTGCCGCAGCCGGCGCAGGCCAGATTGCAGCGGAAAAGCGGCTCGAGCATCAGCACGAGCGGATAGCGCCGCCGCCCCGCCAGATGCTGGCGGACGACATAGGCGCCGACCCGGACCATTTGGTTCAGCGGCACGCCCATGGCGAAATTTTCCCCGTTTTTCGTGGCTTAGAGGTTCGGCGAAGTCAAGCAACTTCAGCCGGGAAGCGGAAGCGCACATCCTCGGCGACACCGTCGAGCGTGGTCACCTCGATCTCGCCGAACGCGCGCAACCCGTCGAGGACACCCTGGACCAGCATCTCCGGCGCCGAAGCGCCGGCAGTGACACCGACCGAGCTCACGCCCTCGAACCAGACGTGGTCGAGGTCCGAGGCATCATCGATCAGGTAGCTCGGCTTGCCGAGCTCGGCGCCGATCTCACGCAGCCGGTTCGAGTTCGAACTGTTGCGCGAGCCGACGACGAGGATCAGATCGACCTGCCGGCCAAGCTCGCGGACGGCCTGCTGGCGGTTCTGCGTCGCATAGCAGATATCCCGTACCTCCGGCCCGACGATGCTTGGAAAGCGCGCCTCAAGGGCGGCGATGATGCCGCGGGTGTCATCGACCGAAAGCGTTGTCTGGGTGACATAGGCGAGCTTCTCGGGGTCGGCGACGGCGAGCCGAGCCACGTCCGCCACGGTCTGCACGAGGTGGACCTTGCCCGGGACCTGGCCGATGGTGCCTTCCACCTCGGCATGGCCGGCATGCCCGATCAGCACCACCTCCCGCCCCTGGGAGGCATAGCGGCGGCCCTGGTTATGGACCTTGGCGACCAGGGGGCAGGTGGCATCGATCACCGGCAGCTCGCGCTCCGCCGCTTCCCGCTCGACCTGGCGGGCGACGCCATGGGCGCTGAAGATGGTCCGGGCACCGGGCGGGACCTCGGCAAGCTCATCGACGAAGATGGCCCCGCGCTTGCGGAGATCCTCGACCACCGAGCGATTATGGACGATCTCATGGCGGACATAGATCGGAGGGCCGAACTTGCGCAGCGCCCGCTCGACGATCTCGATCGCCCGCTCCACCCCGGCACAGAAACCCCGAGGCTGAGCCAGGATCACGCGCAGCATCCATCCCTCCATCGCCGGCCTGGCGGCGGCCCGGCCGGACTCGCCTGCCCAAGCCTCTATCCCAACGGGATACCACCCCAATATGAGGCACGAGCCGAAAAACACCAGTCTTTCCCGGCCCGCCGGAAGATATCTTCAAACTCCATGCTATGGCATGAAATGCCGGGCGGGAGTAGGCTCGCGGATCCGTGACGCGGATTCGGACACCGTGCACGGCCGAGCCACAACCGCGATGAGGGCAGGATGGCGGTCGAAACACCGCTTCTGGATCAGGTTAAATTCCCGGCGGATCTTCGCAATTATTCCGCCGAACAGCTCAAGCGCCTGGCGGACGAGCTCCGCGCCGAGACCATCGACGTCGTCTCCACCACCGGTGGGCATCTCGGCGCCTCGCTTGGGGTGGTCGAACTCACGTTGGCGCTCCATGCGGTCTTCGACACGCCGAACGACCGGCTGATCTGGGATGTCGGCCACCAGGCCTACCCCCACAAGATCCTGACCGGCCGGCGCGACCGCATCCGCACGCTGCGCCAGGGCGGCGGGCTCTCCGGCTTCACCCGCCGGGCCGAGAGCGAGTACGACCCGTTCGGCGCCGCCCATTCCTCGACCTCGATCTCGGCCGGGCTCGGCATGGCGGTCGCGCGCGACCTCAAGGGGGAACGCGATCGCCATGTGGTCGCCGTGATCGGCGATGGGGCGATGAGCGCAGGCATGGCTTACGAGGCCCTCAACAATGCCGGGGCCATGCGCTCACGCCTGCTCGTCATCCTCAACGACAACGACATGTCGATCGCCCCGCCGGTGGGGGCGATGAGCGCCTATCTCTCGCGGCTGATCTCCTCACGCCCCTTCATGTCGCTCCGCGAGCTCGGGGCGCGGATGGCGCGTGCCTTTCCCCGCCAGATCGAGCGCACGGCCAAGCGCGCGGAGGTGTTCGCACGCAATATCCTGACCGGCGGCACGCTCTTCGAGGAGCTCGGCTTCTATTATGTGGGGCCGATCGACGGGCACAATCTCGACCACCTGCTGCCGGTGCTGCGCAATGTCCGGGAAGCCGAGGAGCGCGGCCCCATTCTTCTTCACGTCGTCACGAAGAAGGGCAAGGGCTATCCGCCCGCGGAAGCGTCGGCAGACAAGTACCACGGCGTCTCGAAATTCAACGTCATCACCGGGGAGCAGGCAAAGGGTCCTCCGGGACCGCCCAGCTACACGCGGGTGTTCGCCGACGCATTGATCGCCGAGGCGGAGCGCGACCCCGCGATCGTCGCCGTCACCGCCGCGATGCCCTCCGGCACCGGGCTTGATCGCTTCGCCAAGCGCTTCCCGGACCGATGTTTCGATGTCGGGATCGCCGAGCAGCACGCCATGACCTTCTGCGCCGGTCTCGCGACCGAAGGGATGAAGCCGTTTGCGGCGATCTATTCGACCTTTCTCCAGCGCGCCTATGACCAGGTGGTGCATGACGTGGCGATCCAGCGCCTGCCGGTGCGCTTCGCGCTCGACCGGGCCGGGCTGGTCGGCGCCGACGGGGCGACGCATGCGGGCAGCTTCGATCTCTGCTATCTCGGCTGCCTGCCCGGTTTCACGATCATGGCTGCTGCCGACGAGGCTGAGCTCATCCACATGGTGGCGACCGCCGCGGCCATCGATGACGGCCCTTCGGCCGTGCGCTACCCGCGCGGCGAGGGGCTCGGCGTCACCTTGCCGGCGCGCGGCGAGGTGCTGCCGATCGGCCGCGGGCGGGTGCTGCGCGAGGGCGGCAAGATCGCCATCCTCTCCCTGGGCGCACGGCTTGCCGATGCGCTGCGTGCGGCCGACGAGTTCGCCGCCCGGGGCCTGCCGGCAACCGTGGCGGACGCCCGCTTTGCCAAGCCGCTCGATCATGCCCTGATCGAGCGACTGGCGCGCGAGCATGAAGTGCTCATCACGATCGAGGAGGCGGCGGCGGGTGGCTTCGGCGCCGCCGTGCTGCATCATCTGGCCTGGCGCGGCCTTCTCGACCGCGGGCTCAAGGTACGGCCGATGACATTGCCCGACCGATTCATCGACCATGATTCGCCCAAGGCACAGCTTGTCGAGGCCGGGCTCACGGCCCGCGATATCGTCGCGACGGCGATCGATGCGCTGGGACAGGGCGAGGCGCTCAGTCCGGCGGCGCGGCGTGGACGGCTCCGGCTCTCTCCCAACGATGCGGCCTGAGCGCCGCATCCTCCTCGCCGCCTGCCTCGGCGCGCTTCTTGCGCCGCGGATCGCGCGGGCCCAGCCGGCACCCGACTTCGCCACGGTGTCCGCGCCGGTGGCGGCGCTCAATGCCGGGCTGCTTGCCGTGATGAAGGCCGGCAGCTCCTCCGCGTCGTTTCCGCAGCGCTACGCGATGCTCGCCCCGGTCCTGACGCAGAGCTTCGACCTGCCGCGCATCCTGCAGCTCGCCGTGGGATTCGACTGGACAAGCCTCACCCCGAGCCAGCGTGAACAGTTGCTGCCCGTTTTCCGCGAATACACGGTCGCGAGCTATGTCGCGAACTTCAACAGCTATGGGGGCGAGCAGTTCCGCCTCCTGCCGGGCCTGCGCGCGGTCGGCTCCGAGCAGGTGGTGGCAACGGAAATCATAACCCAGGACGGCAAGACACGGCGCATCGACTACGTGATGATCAACAGCGGCTCCGGTTGGCGGGTGGTGGATGTGCTGCTCGATGGAACGATCAGCCAGGTCGCCGTCCAGCGCTCCGACTTCCATGCGCTCCTCGCTTCCGGCGGTGCGTCGGCCCTGGTCAACGGGCTCAGGAGGAAAGTGGCAACCCTTTCCGGGAACACGATGAGCTGACGGCGCGCAGCCACAAGCTGCCCATGCATGCTCTTGCCATCATCCTCGGGCTGATCGCGCTGGCGGGATGCGCCGAAGCGCTCACCGGACTTGCCCTGGTCGGGCGCTTCACCCGTCGCCCGGCCTCCGTGCCACGGCGCCGGCCGCCGATCTCGGTCCTGAAGCCGCTGGCCGGCGCCGAGCCGCTTCTGGAAGAGGCGCTCGCCTCGCTCTGCCGGCAGGATTATCCCGAGTTCCAGATCGTCTGTGGGGCGCGGGATGCGACCGATCCGGCGCTTACGATCGCGCGTCGGCTCGCCGCGCGCTTCCCCGATCGCGACATCACCTTGGTCCATGGACCAGGCCCGATCGAAGCGGCGAACCGGAAGATCGCCAATCTCATCAATATGCTGAAAGCGGCGCGCCATGAGACCCTGGTGATCGCGGATGCCGATGTGCACGCTCCGCCCGGATATCTCGACGCCATCGCCGCCGCCCTCGAAATTCCGGGCACCGGCCTCGTGACCACACTTTACACGGGCCTGCCGGGCACGCCGGGGTGGGTTGCGAAGCTCGGCGCAAGCGGCATCACCCACGGGTTTCTGCCCTCCGCTCTGCTCGCCCGGGCGCTTGGGCGACAGGATGCGCTCGGCGCGACGCTTGCCCTCCGCCGCGACGTGCTGGCGCGGGCCGGCGGCCTGAAAGCGCTGGCCGACGAGCTCGCCGACGACGCGGTGCTCGGCCGGCGCGTCGCCGCGCTCGGTCTCGGCGTGCGTCTCGCCGCGACTGTCCCGGGAACAACGGTGCCGGAACGGCAGCTCGGCGCCCTTTTCCGCCACGAGCTGCGCTGGGGCCGGACCATGCGTTCCCTCGTTCCGGCCGGCTATGCCGCCTCCTGCATCCGATATCCGATTCCCTGGGCCCTCCTCACCATTGCGGTGAGCGGCGGCGCGGCCTGGTCGCTCGCCCTCCTGCTCCTCGCCTGGGCCGTCCGGGCGATCGCCATGCGCGGGATCGACCGCTCACTCGGGCTCGCGCCGGTTCTGCCGATCTGGCTCATTCCGGCACGGGATGCACTTTCTCTCGCCGTGCTGCTGGTCAGCTATGCTGGCGACCGCGTAGAATGGAGGGGAGCGGTGCTGCGCGCCGGCCGCCCCGGTAGCGGCAACTCATTGCGCGCGCCCAGAAAGGGATCTCGCAGCCGATGATGAAGACGCTCTTCCTCCATCCCCCGTCGTTCGACGGCTTCGACGGTGGCGCAGGCTCCCGCTACCAGGCGCGCCGTGAGATCCGCTCCTTCTGGTACCCGACCTGGCTCGCCCAGCCCGCCGCCCTGGTGCCCGGCAGCCGGCTGATCGACGCGCCGCCCGCGCGCATCCGCCTGCCCGAGGTGCTGCGCGCGGCCAGGAGCTACGAGCTCTGCGTCATCCATACCTCGACCCCCTCCTTCGCCGCCGACGTCAAGGTGGCCGAGGCGCTGAAAGAGGCGGATCCCGCTCTCTGCATCGGCTTCGTCGGCGCGAAAGTGGCGGTGCAGCCGGAAGAAAGCCTGAAGGCGAGCCCGGCGATCGACTTCGTCGCCCGCAACGAGTTCGACTTCACGATCAAGGACGTTGCCGAAGGACGCCCGTTCGAGGATATCACCGGCCTCTCCTGGCGCGGCGCGGACGGAGCCATCATCCATAATCCGGAGCGCGCGATCCTCGAGGATATGGACCAGCTTCCCTTCGTGACCGAGGTCTATAAGCGCGACCTCACGATCGAGAACTACTTCATCGGCTATCTGCTGCACCCTTATCTCTCGCTCTACACGGGGCGCGGCTGCAAATCGCGCTGTACATTCTGCCTCTGGCCGCAGACCGTGGGCGGGCACCGCTACCGTGTGCGCAGCCCCGGCCACGTGGCCGAGGAGATCCGGCTGGCGAAGCAATATTTCCCGCAGGTGCGCGAGTTCTTCTTCGACGACGACACCTTCACCGACAATCTGCCGCGCGCCGAAGCAATCGCGCGCGAGCTCGGCCGGCTCGGCGTCACCTGGTCGTGCAATGCCAAGGCGAACGTGCCGCGCGAAACGCTGAAAATCCTCAAGGACAATGGCCTCAGGCTGCTGCTCGTCGGTTATGAAAGCGGTAACCAGCAGATCCTGCACAACATCAAGAAGGGCATGCGCATCGAGGTCGCCAAACGCTTCACGCGCGATTGCCA
>JASHVY010000629.1 GCA_030044345.1 Acetobacteraceae bacterium
CGTCGATCCGCCACCCACGGCGCCGCCCAGCGGATTGCCGCCGGAACCATTGACGCCCGGCAGCTCCGCCGCCTGCTGGGCGGCAATCTGCCCGCTGTTCGGCGGCGATGCGGTCACATCGTTCGGGGTGAACGCCTCCTGCAGCACGTAGGCGGTATCATTGGCGTTGCTGTCCTGCAGGTAATAGACGTGCCAACTGCGGGTATGCAGGCGCTGCGTCTCATCGAGCAGCGAATAGACACGCTGCATCTGCTCCAGGGTCGTCGGGTTGGGTGTCACGACCAGGACCGCGTTGACGCGATCCATCGGCAGCACGCGAACGAGGCCGGCGAGCGCATCACCCCGGGCTGCCCGGAAGGCTTGCTCAAGCGAGGAAGCGAAATCCTTCGCCCCGCCGGAAGGAACCGGCATCAGCGCATAGGACTGCCCGGCCAGGGCATCGATATCGAAGCTTTCGATCAGACTGACCAGCGCATCGCGGGTATCGGGATCGCCGCTCACGATCAGCGCATTGCTTGCCGGCTCCGGCGTGATCATGCCCGACGCGCCGACATAGGGTGTGAGCACCTTTGCGAGCGTATCCGCCGCGACGTAGTGCAGCGAGACAACGACACTGCCCGCGATGCCGTTGCCGCCTCCGACAACGCTTTTCGCGGCCGCCGAGGGCACGACCCGGTAGATGTCCCCTGAAAGCACCAACGCAGCGCCATTGCCAGCGAGCAGGGTCTGCAGCGTCGGCAGCAATTGCGCGCGTGTCAGGGGATGCACCGTCCGGAGGCTCGCGGTGCCATGCACGGCAGGATCGATCGTGTAATTCACCTTGAGGATGTTGCCGAGGATTTCGGCGCAGACCTCGCGAATATCGGTGTCGGCGAAATCGAGTGAGATATTGCCGCCATCCGTCTCCTCGGCCTCGCCCGGCGGCACGCTGTTGACGGGCGGCACGCCGTAGCTCACCAGCGCTGTCGGCGGGGGCGTCATGCTGCCCACGGTTCCGTTGATTCTGGGCGTTACGGCACCGGCGCCATCGGCCTGGCCGGGAAGCGGGGCGAGCACGGGGGGCGGTACCGGCTTGGCGCAGCTACTCAGGATCAGCAATGCGGCCAGCCAGGCTGCGAGCTTCATTTCGCCTCCCGGCGCTCTGCCGCGGTGGCCGGGAAGGAGGGTTCGGCCCCTCCCAGGAGGTTCTCGGCCGACGATGTGAAGGATGGCTGGAGCAGGCGCAGCCCGCTCCCGTCCACGATGAAAACCTTCCCCGGCGCGATGGCCCGCACCAGCGCCCCTCCCACTCTCTCACCTTCGCGCACAACCATGGCCCGGCCACCTTCTTGCGGTTCGAAGATGGCGCGCGGACCGTCCGGCCCGACGATCGTTCCCGTAAGCCGAAGCGCGCCTGTCACCTGTGCCGCTTCCGCCGGCGGCCGGCGGGAGGGCGTGAACAGCGGCCGCCCCAGGATTGTCGCCATCCAGCGCTGATCCGAGGAAGCGGCCGGTTCCCCGGCCAGCTTGGCATTCCGCGTTGGCGCCGGAGCCATGGCGACCCCGGCAACAGGCGGTGCCGTGACGCTGCCGGAGAGTTCCGAGGCGATCATCGCGGCAAGCACCAGCACGGCTCCGCCGAGCCAGACGAAACCGGAACGGATCACTCGGCGAAGGCCTGCTGCTGGTCCGGCGAAGATCCAGCGCTCCCGCCGCGACGAAAGGCGTAGATGGTGAAGCTCGCCGCGATCGAGTCCGCCTCGACCGGCAACTGCCCGGGGCCATCGAGCACGAGGCTCGAAAGTGAAAGATCATCGACCAGCATGGGCGGTGTGCCGCTCAGCACCGCTTCCAGGAAACCGACGATCACGGCAAAGGATCCCTGCGCCTCGACCCGAAGGCCGATCCGCCGCCAGGTGCCCGCGGGCTCGCCGGGCAAAATGGCGATGCTCGTGAGATTGGCGCCGACGCTGCGCGCGATTCCTTCCACCGTGCCCTGCAGCGCGGCCGCGGCGATCGCATCCGAGCTGCCGGCAAGAAGCGCGCCTTCCGCCGGCCCACGCCCTGCACGCAGCATCGCCACGCGCATCGCCGGCAAGGTCGCGGCAAGCGCTTCCATGTGCGCAGCAAGCGCGCGCTGCTGGCTGAGCGCGCTTTCCCTGGCTTCATACCAGTCCGCGAGCGGCGCGATGATACCGGCCCAGAGCATCACCAGCGCAATTGCCAGCAGGCCGAGGGCGAGAGCCGCGCCGCGGCGTCCTTCCGGCAAGGGACCGAGATTCATGGCCCGACTTCGGCCCGGATGGCGAACGCATCGTTGCCGCTGGGCGCGCGTGTCACCGCTGCGGCAAAGGCCGGGTTGCGCACCGAAGGATCGGCGGCGAGCAGTCCGATCAGGCGCGCCGCTGCGGCGGAATGTCCGGTTATCACCAATCGGCGCTGCGAAAGGGAGAGGCTTTCGAGATACGTATCATCCGGCAGAGTGTTCGTGAGCGCCGCCAGCACGGCGAGCGGATTGCCGATACGTGCGGCAAGCTCGGTAAATGCGTCAGCCCCGCCCGCATCGCTGGCGGCTCGCTCACGGAGCGCCAGCACCTCCGTCACGCGCGGGCGGAGCGCGGCGATCCGTGCTGCGACGTCATGCTCCGCGAGTGATTGCCGGCCGAAAGGAAGTGCCACCGCGATCAGCGCGAGGGCGGCGACGATTCCGGCGGCAAGACGAAGCCGCCGCTGTTCCATTCGCCCGGAGCCGCCATGGGCATCGAGCGCAAGACGCCGCCATCCTCCGCCCGGAGCTTGCGCCTCGATGACACTTGGCTTGAGCCCGATACGCGCGAGGGAAGGCAGGGCGCCGGCAAACAGGCTGCTTGGCACGAGCGAGAGGCGAAGCAGGAGCCGGTTGCCCGCACGATCCCGCTTGAGCTCCTGCGCCTGCCAGACAACATCGCTTGCCCGGAACGGCGTAAGCCGGTCCATCTCGTACCCGAGCACGGCTTCGGGGTCGCGCGCGGCGGCAAGCGGCAGGGCCACTTCGCGCTCGAGCAACGCCGCTTCCGGCAGCCGCAGCACCACACGGGCCGGGCGCCGCCTGCTGGCGAGCGCGGCCCGCGCCTGGACAAGGCCCGTCGCATCGAGCCCGGCCTGGCAGAGCATGCCCCCACCCCGGCGGCCGGGAACCGAGATCGCGATCCGGGGCGCGGGCCCGCCCTGGAGCGAGACGATCGTTGCGGGGCCATCGTCGCCGGAGCCGCGCAACCGCGCGGGCAGCAGCTCCGCGAGCTGGCGGATCCACCAGGAAAGAAATTCGTTCAGGATCGGGTTATGCACGGTCTCGCCTTCGTGTCCGCAAGGAGCGACATGGAGGCAGCCCGCGCGAGTGTTACAAGAGAAACTTCCCTGACAGAATCGATTCCGGCTCGAGCCGTCACATCACGGGCGGCCGATCGCGCATCGGGGCGGCAACGATGTCCGGCCAGAGCCGCCGGTCACCCTGACGGAAGACGATGCGGATGCGCACCAGCGCCGGCAGCTCGACCGAATTCCATTGCCGGACCCAGCCGCCGCCGGGCACGTCATAAGTGATCGCCAGCCGCGCGACGTCATTGAGCAGCACCACCCGGCCCTGCGGTGGCGGTCGGAGCGGCACGGCATGCGGGGCCAACTGCCAGGCCAGCACGAGCTTGTGGGCGGCATCGACCGCGAGAGCGACCCGCGCCTCGCGAATTCCTTGAATGGCAGCACCCTCCGGCAGCTCCGTCAGGAACGCCATCCGGTCGGCGGCGCCGGCGAGCGTCGGCGGCGCATTGAGGGCGCCCGGATCCATCTCCGCGATCATGGTGCGCAGAGTGCGGTCCACGGCATCGAGCCCGGCGCCTTTGGCCTCGAGGGTTCGCTCCGCCGCCCGCGCGCCGAGCCCGAAGCGCACACCCTCACCCAGGCCCACGAGCAGGAAGCCGAGAACGGCGAGTGCGACGATCGTCTCAAGGAGGGTGAAGCCCTCTTGCCCCCGCTTCCTCATGGCGTGGCCGATGCCTCTTCCTCGAGCCGCGCCGTCGTCAACTGCACCTCGCGCCGGGTCCCATGGCCCGCGCTCCAGGATTCCGTCACGCTCACGCGGTAGAGCAGGATCCGCTCGGGTGGCGGCCCGGCGATCGTGAGGGACCCCACCGGCGTGGTGTGCGTCTCCCAGCGGAACCCGCTTCCGTCATCACCCGTCGCCACCCCGGGCACGAAATGCGAAGCCCGCCCGCCGAGCGCGTCCAGATGCGAGCGCGCGCGGGCCACCGCCTGTTCGTAGCGGCCGGCAATGTCGGTCGCCCGCAACCCGGCGACGGCACCCCGGAAAAGAACAGCAAGAGCCAGCGCCGCGATGACGAACGCAACCAATACCTCAAGCAGCAGGAAGCCGCCTTCAGGGCGATGCGGTTCCGGCATCGCTTTCCGCCGCCGGCCCTTCCGTAACCTCGCCGGTCAGCCAGTTGACGCCGATTTCGCGCCTGAGTTCGCCAGCGGCGAGGATGATCGGGCCGCCTGAAGCGGTGCCGTCCGGCGCGAAGACGATATGCGGCGTTTCGTTTGTAACCGTGGTCACCACCACAACCCCGGCAGCGAGACGGGAGGCAGGGTCTGTGCCGGCCCGCAGCGTTCGGGCCAGGGGGTCGAGCGTCACCGCCACCCGTCGATCATGGGCGATCGCCTCTCCGCGCGCGAGCCGGAGCGCACCCGCGACTCGGTCCGCAGCACTTTC
>JASHVY010000630.1 GCA_030044345.1 Acetobacteraceae bacterium
AGACGCCTCGCGTTGAGTATCTGGCTGTTGTTTGTCATCGTCTGTGCCGCCATTGTGATCCGAACACCTGTCCGAACCGACATGGCCGCGTTCCTGCCGCGCTCGTCTTCACTGGCGCAACAGGTCCTCACCGAGCAGGTGAGTAAAGGTGCTGCGTCGCATCTCATCCTGCTCGCCGTCGAAGGTGCGCCGCCCAGCACGCTTGCTGCCTTGAGTGAGGCCATGGCCGGCCGACTGCGACAGCAGACAGCTTTCATCGAAGTTGCGAATGGCGATGACAAATCCTTTGCTGGAGTGCAGGAATTCGTCTGGCGCAATCGCTATCTGCTCGGTGCCAACGTCACGGCGGATCGCTTCACGGTTACGGCCCTGCATGCGGCGCTGGAGAATGACCTGGGGCTGCTCAGTTCAGACCTGGGGGCCCTGATCCAGCAAAGCTTGCCCAGTGATCCCACGGGCGAGCTGCTAACGTTGCTACATCAGCTTGGCGGCGCTAAGGTTCCAAGAAACCGCGACGGGGTCTGGTTCTCGGCCGACGGCAGCCGCGCGCTGCTGCTCATCCACACTCGGGTGGCGGGCTTCGATATCAACGCGCAGCAGAACGCCCTCGTGGCGATCCATGAGGCCTTCACGCACGCTCGCCATGTCGTGCTCGGCACCGAAACAGTGCACCTCCTCGAAAGCGGGCCGGGTGTGTTCGCCGTCCACACACGCGATACGACCAAACGGGATGCGACACGCCTATCGCTCCTCGCGGTGACCATAGCCACGGGCCTCCTGGCCTTTGCCTATCGATCCCCTTGGGTTCTTCTGCTCGGCCTTCTGCCTGTGGCCAGCGGTGCGGTTGCTGCCATCACTGCGGTATCGCTGGGCTTCGGTTTCGTCCACGGTGTCACTTTAGGCTTTGGTGTGACGCTGATCGGCGAGTCGGTTGATTACACGATCTATCTGTTCACACAGACAGCGCGCGGCGAATCGGCGCGCGATACAATCATGCGCATCTGGCCAACGCTGCGCCTCGGCGCTCTGACATCGATCGTCGGCTTCAGCGCCATGCTATTTTCCGGTTTCGTCGGCTTTGCCCAGCTTGGGTTGTTCTCAATTGTCGGCCTGATTGTCGCGGCCAGCGTCACCCGCTTTGTCCTCCCATATCTTGTGCCGTCCGCATTCTTTGCGAATGGTACCGAGCCTCTGGCGAGACCATTGCTGGCGGTTGTCCGCCACCGGGGGCTCTGGCGATTCGTCATTGCGGTTGTCACGTTCGTTGCCGTTGTGATGCTTGCGTCGCATCGCGGCGGGTTTTGGGACGAGACTCTGTCCGACATGAGTCCGATCCCAGCGGACGCGCAGGCGTTGGATCGGACGCTCAGGCATGATCTTGGTGTCCCGGACTTTCGCTACTTCGCTGTGTTTAGGGCTGGAAATGAGGAGCAAGCGCTCGAGAAAAGCGATGTATTGGCGGTAGCCCTACGTCGGCTCGTCGCGCAGAGACTGCTTGGTGGCTTCGATGTGCCGAGCCAGGTTCTACCCAGCGAAAAGACGCAGCAGGAGCGACAGGGCGCGCTGCCAGCCCCTGAGATTCTTCATAATCGTTTCGACCAGGCGCTCACCGGCCTGCCGTTTCGCCCCGATGCCTTCGATCCGTTTTTCCGCGATGTTGCTGCCGCGAAGGCGGCCCCTCTTCTGATGCCTGCCAACCTGCCGCGTGCACTCAAGCTGCGGCTCGATTCGATGTTGGTGCGCCGTGGCAACGGCTGGGTTGTGATTGCACCGCTTCGCGCGGTTGCCGAGCCCGATGGTGTGGCTGCGGGAATTGCGGCGACACACCTGCCAGGCGTGGCATTTGTCGATCTCAATCAGGAGTCCAGCCAACTCCTTCAAACCTTCCAGAACGAGGCCGTAGAGCTGGCTTCAATCGGCAGTATCGCCATCCTGGTGCTGCTGCTGATCGGACTGAGGTCGCCGGTCCGTGTTGCTGCGGTCATGGCACCGCTTGCCGCGTCGGTGATCGTGACTGCAGCGCTCATTACCCTGGATGATGGCAAGATCTCGATTTTCGAGGTCGTCGGTTTCTTGCTTATCGCCGCCGTCGGCTCCAATTACTGCCTCTTCTTCGAACGATCAGAGCCAGATATGCACGTGCGAAGCCGGTCTGTCGCCTCGATCACACTGGCAAATCTCTGCACGGTGTCGGCTTACGGCCTGATGTCCCTGTCTCACATTCCCGTGCTTCACGATATTGGCATGACGGTCGCGATCGGCACATTCTTGAGCCTGTTCTTTGCCGCCGCGATCAGTACGCACGGCGTGGTCGCACATCCGGCAACGGCGAGCGAACGAGGCCAGAAAGCTCTTTGGCCAAGTGACAAGCGTGATCACCTGTCTTCACCATAACACGACGAGCGATGATGACGATCGCGTTCTGCTCGTCATGCTGCCTGGCGCCGGAATCGGGGTCGGTGATTTTGCCGAGCACGGGATGGTAGCAGCGGTGCAAGAACAGCGCTTGGCTATCGACATCGTCGCCACGTGCCCAGCGCTCGATCTTTATCTCGATGGGACGATCGCCGAAGCGTTGCATTGCAGCATCGTCGAGCCGGCATTGACACAAGGGTACAGGCGGTTTTGGTTTCTTGGAATCTCGTTGGGCGGCCTGGGGGCACTGCTTTATACGAGCATCCACACCACGCAGGTCGAAGGCTTGGTTCTTCTCGCACCGTTTCTCGGGACCCAAGGTACCGTCGCGGAACTCGCTGAGGCAGGGGGCTTGGCGTCGTGGTCGCCTTCAAGGTCCTCCGTAACAAAGACAGAGCAGCGGTTCTTGGTTTGGTTGCAGGGGTTTCTGGCAAAACGACCCGCATGCCCCGCGCTCTATCTCGGCTATGGTCGTCGGGATCGCTTTGCGCAGGGCCACCGGATGCTTGCCGAACAGCTTCCAGGGGATCGCGTAGTGACGATCGAGGGCGGCCATGATTGGGGCACCTGGCTCGCGCTCTGGCGGCAACTGCTCGACGCTACGCCTTTTGCGACGAAGGGCGGTGATGTCTGATGATGCAGCGCCGGCCTGAACTGGACGCCGCGGTGGCTAGGCGAATATCATGACGACGGGGAAAAGCGGAAAGAGGGCGATCGGTATGCGCTTCGACGGCAATGCGCTCGCAAGCCGTGCCGACGCTCACGCGGGTAGCGCGGTTCCTTCGCCCGATGAAGCGCGCTACGGACGGTTCTATCCTTACTACGCGGAACTCTGTGCCCTATCCGAACTCCGCAAGAAACCCGGCTTCGGTGTGCGAGTTCGGAGCGGCATGGGTGGCCATTCTCTGCTCTATCTTAGCGGCGTCTGCCTTGATCACCACGGTGGTTACCCGACACTCAGGCTATGCGGTCCCGACGTATCACCCGCG
>JASHVY010000631.1 GCA_030044345.1 Acetobacteraceae bacterium
CGCCGCGGAGCTCGTGGCCTATGACAGCGCGCCCGCGGTGTGCGCGCGCGCGGCCGAGCTCGATCTCGCCGACATCGTCGCGCCGGACCTCGTCCGCGCTGTCGCCGATGCCGACGCGGTCATTCTCTGCACCCCCGTCGGCACCTTCGCCGCGATCGCCCAGATGATCGCCCCGCATCTCGCGCCGGGCGCGATCCTCTCCGATGTCGGCTCGACCAAGCAGTCCGTGCTGCGCGATGTCGGCCCGCTGGTTCCGGCCGGCGTGCATTTCGTGCCGGCCCACCCGCTCGCCGGCACCGAGCATTCCGGCCCCGATTCCGGTTTCGCGGCCCTCTTCGAGGGGCGATGGTGCCTGCTGACCCCGCCGCCCGGCACCGATCCCGAAGCGGTTGCGCGCATCGCCGAGCTCTGGCGCCGGACCGGCGCCATGGTCGAGGAGATGGAGCCCGGCCATCATGACCGCGTGCTCGCCATCGTCAGCCACCTGCCGCATCTGCTCGCCTTCACCATCTGCGGCACCGCCGATGATCTCGCCGATGAAAGCCGCCAGCAGGTCCTGAAATTCGCGGCTTCCGGCTTTCGCGATTTCACGCGCATCGCCGCCTCCGATCCCACGATGTGGCGCGACATCTTTCTCAACAACCGCGAGGCGCTGCTCGAAATGCTCGCCCGCTTCCTCGAGGATGCGCAGGCGATGGCACGTGCCGTGCGCTGGGGCGATGGCGCCTATATCGAAGACAAGGTCAATCGCGGGCGGAAGATCCGCCGCAGTCTGATCGAGCTCAAGCAGGCCTGAGTATTTCCGCTCAATGTCCGGTTGATGCTTTGGCGAAAGCCTCTCGCTGCCCGGCGTTCGATTCTTTTTGATATTTTGCCTGCCACTCCTGGTAGGGCATGCCGTAGACGATCTCGCGCGCATCAGGATCGGCGAGCGTCAGTCCCCGGGCTTCGGCAGCCTCACGATACCAGCGGGAGAGGCAGTTGCGGCAGAATCCGGCGAGATTCATGAGATCGATATTCTGCACATCCGTCCGCTCGCGCAAGTGCGCGACGAGGCGGCGGAAAGCGGCGGCCTCGAGCTCGGTGCGGGTGGCCTGGTCGAAGGTCTCGGCAGGCATTACGGCCTCCTTTCGGAAGAATTGCTGACCCCAACATGGCGCGCCGTCATGGGCTTCGCCATACTCGGGGTAATCTCACAGGACGATTCCATAGGGCGATGGCAAGGGGGCAATGCCAAAGGGCACGCCGAGGGGCATGCCAAGGGACGTGATTGACGACGCGCGCGCGGCAGAGCTGCTCCGCGCGATCTTCGCGGCCGCCGTCGCCGCCGCCGATCCGCGCCTCGTGCTGAAGGAGAACCTGCCCGAGCGGCCGGCGGGGCGCGTTGTCGTCGTGGGTGTCGGGAAGTCGGCAGCGCTGATGGCTGCCGTGGTCGAGGAGGCATGGAAGGACGTCCCGCTCGAAGGCGTGGTGGTCACCCGCTATGGCCATGCGGTGCCGACGCGGCGGATCGAAGTCATCGAGGCGGCGCATCCGGTGCCGGACGAGGCGAGCGCGCGGGGTGCGGCGCGCATCCTCGCCGCGGTTCAGGGGCTTGGCCCGGAGGATCTCGTGCTGGCGCTGATCTCGGGCGGCGGCTCGGCGCTTGCCACATTGCCGGCAGCGGGATTGACGCTCGCCGACAAGCAGGCGGTGAACCGTGCGCTGCTCGCCTCAGGGGCGACGATCCAGGAGATGAACACGGTGCGCAAGCACCTCTCCGCCTTCAAGGGCGGGCGGCTCGCGGCGGCGGCCCGTCCGGCGCGGCTCCTGGCGCTGGCGATCAGCGATGTGCCGGGAGACGATCCGGCGGTGATCGCTTCGGGGCCGACCGTGCCCGACCCGACCACCTTCGCCGATGCGCGCGCGATCCTCGCCCGCTATCGCATCACCCCGCCGCAAGCCGTCGCTGCCAGGCTTGCGGCCGAGGTGGATGAAACGCCGAAACCGGGCAGCCTGCCGCACGCCGGGTTCCGGCTGATCGCGACCCCTGCGATGGCGCTCGCCGCCGCTGCCCGCAAGGCTGCGGAAGCCGGACTCTCGCCCCTCGTTCTGGGCGACGCGTTGGAAGGCGAGGCGCGTGAGATGGGCACCGTGATGGCCGGCATCGCCGCCTCGGCGCGTGCGCACGGCCAGCCCATCGCCCCGCCTTCGGTGCTGCTCTCGGGCGGAGAGGCGACGGTGACGATCGGGGCCGGGCCGGCCGGCTGCGGCGGCCGCAATACCGAGTTTCTGCTCGGCCTCGCGGTGGCGCTCGGCGGCAGGCCGGGCATATGGGCGATCGCCGGCGATAGTGACGGGATCGACGGGACGGAGGATGCCGCCGGCGCCCTGATCGGGCCGGCCACGCTCGCCCGCGCCCGCGCGGCGGGACTGGACGCACGGGCCATGCTCGCCCGGCACGACAGCTACAGCCTCTTCGCGGCGCTCGGCGATCTCGTGAAGACCGGGCCGACACTCACCAACGTCAACGACATCCGCGCGATTTTGATCGGCTGAAGGAAAACGATGCCTGCTCGACAGAAGCTGAGACGGCGCCGGCGCACGAAGATCATCGCCACGATCGGCCCGGCAAGCTCGACGCCGGAGATGCTGGCGCGGCTCTTCCAGCTCGGCGCCGATGTCTTCCGGCTCAATTTTTCGCACGGCGCGCATGGGGATCATGCCGAGCGCATCCGTATGATCCGCGAGATCGAGGAGCGTTATGAGCATCCCATCGGGATCCTTGCCGATGTCCAGGGGCCGAAGCTGCGCGTCGGGCAGTTTCAGGCCGGCCGCGTGCATCTTCAGGCCGGGCAGACATTTCGTCTCGATCTCGATCCGACCCCGGGCAATGTGCGGCGCGTCGCCCTGCCCCATCCGGAAATCATCCACGCCGCCGCGATCGGCACCTCTCTTCTGCTGGATGACGGGAAGCTTCGGCTTCGCGTCGCCCGCCAGCGCGAGGACCATCTCGAGACCGAGGTCGTCGTCGGCGGGCCGCTCTCCGATCGCAAGGGCGTGAATGTGCCCGACGTGGTGCTGCCGATTCCCGCGCTCACCGACAAGGATCGCGAGGACCTCGCCTTCGCGCTCGCCCACGGCGTCGATTTCATCGGGCTCTCCTTCGTGCAGAAGCCGGACGACGTGATCGAGGCGAAGCGGCTGGTCGGGGGACGCGCCTGGATCATGACCAAGATGGAAAAGCCGCAGGCGCTCGAGCATGTCGACGAGATCGTCCGTCTCTCGGATGCGGTGATGGTCGCGCGCGGCGATCTCGGCGTGGAGCTGCCGCCGGAGGAAGTGCCGCTCGCGCAGAAGCGGATCGTGCGGCTGGCGCGGCAGAGCGGCAAGCCGGTGGTGGTGGCGACCCAGATGCTGGAGAGCATGATCGCTTCGCCCGCGCCGACCAGAGCCGAGGCGTCGGACGTGGCGACGGCCGTGTTCGACGGCGCGGATTCGGTGATGCTCTCGGCCGAGACCGCGGCGGGACAATTCCCGGCGGAGGCCGTGAACATCATGGACCGTATCGTTGCGAGGGTGGAACAGGATGCCGGCTGGCGCGCGATCATCGATGCCTCGCGCCCTGCTCCCGAACCTTCCTCGGCGGATGCGCTCGCCGCAGCCTCTCAGCAGGTCGCGCACACGATCGGCGCGCGCGCGATCGTCGCCTTCACCGCTTCGGGCGCAACGGCGCTCAGGGTCGCGCGCGAACGTCCGGACTGCCCGGTGCTCGGCCTCACCCCGCATCTCGGCACGGCACGCAAGCTCGCCGTGGCATGGGGCGTGCACGCCGTCGTCACGCCGGACGTGGTCTCTTTGACCGAGACGGTCCGCCGGGCCTCGCGCATCTCGGTCGAGGAGGGATTCGCCGCAGCGGGAGAGGAAATCGTCGTCGTCGCCGGCATTCCCTTCGGCCAGTCCGGCACCACCAATACACTGCGCGTGGCAAAGGTCGGATGATATCGGCTTTCGCCTCGTCGAGCGTACTATTTTGTTGCAATTCTTCACCATTCGAGGTCATGCCAAACGTCGGTGCCATGACGCACGATCTCCTCCGCGCTTTTTTTCTCTCTGGCGAGTCTCCATGACCGAGACGCACCCGTCCGCTCAGATCGCTGATGCGGGCGAACCGGCTGATCTGCCAGGCGTAAGCAGGGAGCCGCCTCTCGCCCGTCCTTCGGTGTTCCTGCACGCGGGATGGCGCACGGCCGGCACCTTCCTCTGGAGCCGCTTTCGCGCGTTCGGGGATGTCGCGGGTTATTACGAGCCTCTGCACGAATCTCTCGCCACGCTTACGCCGGCGACGCTCGCGGCCAGCGGGCCGGACGTCTGGGCATCCGGCCATCCGCGGCTGGCGCGACCTTACTTCGACGAGTTCGCGCCATTCCTCCATGACGCAAGGCCGGGCGTGCGGGGATATTCCACGGCTTTCGCAACCGATGGTTTCTTCGCCGGGCCGGATGCAACCCTGCCCGCACTCGAAGCCTATCTGCGGCGCCTGATCGAAGCTGCGCGTGAGAGAGGCGAGCAGCCGGTCCTCAAATTCTGCCGTTCGCTCGGGCGCGCGGGCTGGATGGCCGAAACCTTCCCCGATTCCGTGCATATCGCCGTCGTGCGCAACCCGGTTTCGCAATTCATTGCGGCAAAGCATCAGTTTGCGGCGCACGAAAATCCCTATTTCCTGTTCATGCCGCTTCGGGTGCTGGCAAGAAATACCGGCCATGAAATCGTGGCGGCGGCCTTGCATCACTTCGCGGTGCCTCTGCCGCACGAGGCGGCGGACGAGGATCAGGCGAGGGCAAAGGCGGTTCTGCTCGCGCATCTGCGGCGGACCGGGCCGGAGGAATGGTACCGCGGATTCCTTGCCTTCTGGCTGCTCTGCATGCTCGGCATCCCGGAGACGATCGATGCGGTCATCGATGCCGATCTGCTCTCCGTCTCCGCCGTTTATCAGACCGAGTGCGCGGCGGAGCTTGCGGTGCTGAGCGGCATCGCCGTC
>JASHVY010000632.1 GCA_030044345.1 Acetobacteraceae bacterium
CGGCGCGACCGGGGCGACGGGTGCGACAGGCGCTACTGGTGCGACCGGGGCGACGGGTGCCACAGGTGCGACTGGAGCAACGGGTGCCACGGGCGCGACCGGAGCTACTGGCGCTACCGGAGCGACTGGAGCCACAGGCGCAACGGGTGCTACTGGAGCTACCGGCGCCACGGGTGCGACCGGAGCAACGGGTGCGACGGGTGCCACAGGCGCAACGGGAGCCACAGGCGCCACGGGTGCGACCGGAGCTACAGGACCGACCGGCCCGACTGGGCACATAGGCCCAACGGGTCCGAGTGGGTCCATAGGTCCGACGGGAGCCACGGGACCAACCGGTCCGAGTGGACGCACCGGCCCAACGGGTCCGAGTGGGTCCGCAGGTCCGACGGGGGCCACGGGACCGACCGGCCCGACCGGGCGCACCGGCCCAACGGGTTCGAGCGGGCGCACCGGTCCGACGGGAGCCACGGGACCGACCGGCCCGACCGGGCGTACCGGCCCAACGGGTTCGAGCGGGTCCACAGGTCCGGCAGGAGCCACGGGGCCGACCGGTCCGACGGGCCGAGCAGGTCCGACGGGTGCCACTGGTCCAACGGGACCCGCCGATCCGCCTGGTCCGACAGGAACCAACGATCCGTCTGACCTGACTGCAACCAGCGATCCGAATGACTCCACAGGTCCCACCGGCCATGGTGGGTTCCTGGGGTGGCTTTTCGGCGGGTCCGGCGGCGGCTTCCTCGGCCTCCTGCAACGGCCAAGCTTCGCCAGCGATCAGAACGGCTCGAACACGAGCCAGTCTGCCCTGACGACGCAGCAGGATGCCGGGACGCAGTCGCTCGGGAGCGTCTTCGGAGCTGCCGGCAACCAGCAGCCGGGTTCGGTCGGCGGCGCGCTAACGCAGCCGGATCAGACCCAGTCCGGAAACGGCCACGGGTCGGGCTTCCCCGGCGAGCAGCCAAGCCACTTCTGGCCGTTGCCGCCGCACTGACCGGGGCGCAATGGTCCGGCTGGCCGGCCATGCGGACGACACGGGGGCGGGCCTAAGCTTTCGGGCTGGGCCCGTCCGCCTGTGCCGTCAGATTTGGTGGCTCAGATACGTGGGCTGCGCGACGGCGCGCGAACGAAAGACGTATTTGCTTTCGCCATGGATACGAAAAGAGAGCATACTCGGACGCGCTTCGCGGGCGGTAGCCGGTGCGCATAGCCGCGTTTCTGCCGTCGCGGCTGCGGTTCCGCCGGGCTCCGCGTGAAGGGAAGGGGCGTGGACAAGACAAAGAGTATTGTTCCGGGCTCTAAAAGGCGCATCGAGCCGCGCCTGGTTCCGCGCATCGTGGCGAGCCTCGACCGGCCGCCCGATCGCCCGCCGCCGCCACCCGGTCCCGACGGTGAGGGGCTCAATCCCCGCCTGGCGGCCATGCTCATGGCCGGCCGCTATTACGGCATGGAGCTCGACCCGGCGGAATTCGCAGCGGACGATAGCCGCAACCCGCCTTCTGCGGCCTCGCTTTCGGCCTGGGCGCAGAATGCCGGCTTGTGGGCGCGGGCAGTCCGCCTGCGCTGGCGTCATCTCTTTCATCTGCAGGATGCCGGACCCGTGGTCCTGCTGCTCAAGGATGGTGGTGCCGGCCTTCTGGTCGGCGCGAATCTCGAGCAGCGCTGCGTTCTCATCAAGGATCCGACGGCGCCGGAAGGGGAATCCCCGATCGCCGTCGATGAAATGCGCCTCACGAAGCTATGGTCGGGTGAGGCCGTCCTGCTTCGCGCACGCCGCGGCAAGGCCGAGGCCGACATTCCGTTCTCGTTCGGCTGGCTCGTTCACCTCGTGCTCGGCGAGCGGAAGCTGCTCCGCGACATTGGCGCCGCTTCCCTGGCGATCAGCGCGCTTACCATCTTCCCGCCCTTCCTGGTGATGGTCGTCGTCAACAAGGTGCTGATATTCCATAGCTACTCGACGCTGGTCCTGCTTTCCGTTCTGCTGGCGATCTTCGTTCTCTATGAGACTCTGCTCGGCTATGCGCGCCGGCTCATCGTGCTGACGGTTGGCGTGCGCATCGACGCGCTGCTCAATCTGCACGTGTTCAATCGCCTCGTCCGGCTTTCGCTCGACTATTTCGAGCGTCATCCCGCCGGCGAGACGATGTCGCGCGTCACTCACGTGCAGAAGGTGCGCGAGTTCCTGAGCGGCAAGCTCCTCACCACCTTCCTCGATCTGATGACGCTCTGCGTGCTGCTTCCGTTTCTCTTCTACCTCAGCGCCGTGCTCGCCTGGATCGTGCTCGTCTGCGCGTGCTTGATCGCGCTCGTCATCCTGGCGTTCCTGAAGCCGCTGCGGGTGCAGACGCACGAGGTCATCCAGTCCGAGATCAACAAGCACGCCGTGCTCGGCGAGACCATTTTCGGCGTGAAGACGGTGAAGGCGCTGGCGCTCGAGCCTGCGCGCAAGGCGCTCTGGGATCTCCGCCTCGCCGAGGCGGGAGAGGCGCGGCTCGCCCTCGGCAAGCTCGCCAACTGGCCGGAGACCCTCGTCACCCCGCTTCAGCGTTTCATGTCGATCGGTGTCATCATGGTCGGCGCCTATTTTGCCCTGTCGGACACCACCGGCTATATGGTTGGGGGGCTTTTCGCCTTCATGATGCTTTCCCAGCGGGTTTCGCAGCCGCTTGCCGGGCTGGCCCACCTGATCACGGATTTTGAGGAAGTCGGCTGCGCGATCGGAGAGGCTGCCTATGTCCTGAACCGTCCGCTCGAGGCGGATGCCGCGTCCGGCGGGCTCAGGCCGAAATTCGCGGGCGCCATCACTTTCGACGACGTGACTTTCACCTACCCCGGCACGAAGAGGCCCGCGCTCGACCGCCTCTCCTTCGCAATTGCGCCCGGCACGATGCTGGGCGTGGTCGGGCGCAGCGGCTCCGGCAAATCCACGCTCACCCGCCTTCTGCAAGGGATCAATCGCGACTATTCCGGCTATATCAAGATCGACGGATCGGATCTGCGCGAGATCAATCTCCGCCATCTTCGCCAGAGTTTCGGGGTCGTCCTGCAGGAGAATTTCCTGTTCCGAGGATCGATCCGTGAGAACATCATCGCCGGCCGCCCGGGCCTCACGCTCGAGGATGTCGTCCGCGCAGCGCGCCTTGCGGGCGCCGAGGAATTCATCGAGAGGATGCCGGGCGGCTACGAGACCTATATCGAAGAGGGCTCCCCCAATCTTTCGGGCGGCCAGCGCCAGCGGCTCGCCATCGCCCGGGCTTTGATCTGCGATCCGCGCATCCTCATTCTCGATGAATCGACCAGCGCGCTCGATCCCGACTCCGAAGCTCTCGTGAATGCCAATCTACAGCGGATCGCAAGCGGGCGGACGATGGTGATCGTTTCGCACCGTCTCTCCTCGCTCACGGATTGCGATCAGATCCTCGTGCTCGAGCAGGGGGAGCTCGCCGATATCGCGCCGCATCATGTTCTGCTCGAGCGTTGCGCGCTCTACCGCCAGCTCTGGGCGCAGCAGAATCGCCATCTCCAGTCGCAAGGCCTACGCCATGGCTCCCCCGCGCCTGCTGTCGTACTCGCCCGCGAAAACTGACCTTTCGCACTCCAGGAAAGATCCGGCGCTGCCGGTGATCCTGGAGTTCCGTTCGCCGTCGAGCGCCGTCATCGCCGCTCCGGTTCCGCGGTTTGCCCGCGGCCTTGTGTGGATCGTGGCGAGCCTCTTCGGCGCCGTCGTGCTCGCCACCGGCCTGATCAAGGTCGATCAGGAAGTCACCGCCCAGGGGGAGACGATATCGAAGCTTCCGACCCTGGTCGTTCAGCCGTTCGACACTTCGATCGTCCGCTCCATCGATGTCCATGTGGGTGAGACGGTGCATGCCGGGCAAGTGCTGGGGCGGCTTGATCCCACCCTCGCCGCCGCCGATCTCGGGGCGCTCACCGCGCAGGTCGCCTCTCTTCAGGCCCTCGTGACGCGGCTGCAGGCGGAGGCGCTGAACAAGCCTTTCGCCTATTCCGGGACCGATCCAAACCTCGCCCTGCAGGAGGCGATCTATACCGAACGGCGGGCCGACTACAATTATCAGCTCCAGAGCTACAATCAGACGATCGACGAGCTGAAGTCTGAGATCTCCCGCGCCCAATCGGATGCCGCCGGCTTCAGTGAGCGGGTCAAGATCGCCGCGACCGTGCAATCGATGCGCCAGCAGCTCGAGGAGCTCAACGCCGGCAGCAAGCTCGGCCTGCTGGAGGCGGTGGACAACCGGGCCGAGATGCAGCGCAACTACATGAACGCGGTCCAGACCGCCCAGGCTGCCCAGCACAATCTTGCCGCCGAGGTCGCGGCGCGCGACGGTTATGTGCAGTCCTGGCATGCCGATGTCTCGCAGAAGCTCTCAGATGCGCTCAGCAAGCTTTCCGACGCGCGCGAAGAGCTGCGGAAGGCGGAACTGCACCACAAGCTCATCGTGCTGCAAGCGGACCGCGACGCGATTGTGCTGACGGTCGCGAAAGTCTCCGTCGGCTCCGTCGTCCAGACGGGTGACCAGATCTTCACTCTGATGCCGATTGGTGCGCCGCTGGAAATCGAGGCCAATATTCCCGGCGACCAGGCGGGCTATGTGCATGTCGGCGATCCTGTCGCGATCAAGTTCGCAACCTTTCCCTTCACCCGCTATGGCCTGGCGCACGGAACGCTGCGCGTGGTCAGCGCGAATAGCTATACAAGCCAGAATATGCAGCAGAATCAGGCCAGCGACCTGCCGCTTCCGCCGGGTGAGACGGAACCTTATTACAGCGCCCGCGTCACGGTCGATCAGGTGGATCTGCACGGCACGCCGGAAGGCATGCATCTCGTTCCCGGCATGCCGGTCGAGGCAGACATCAAGGTCGGCCAGCGTACCGTATTGCAGTACCTTCTGCAGCGGATTCTGCCTATCGCTCATGACGCGATGCACGAACCGGGATGAGAGCCTGCTCGAGAACGCTACTGTGGTGGTCGTCCGACGCGTCTTTCTGCGCTTCCGGTGCTCACGGCCCTTCAAGGCCGCTCTGCTCCGGTTCTCGAAAGCCGCGCCGGATCAGCGCCTGCGGCGCTTCCGACTCACCACAGCGCATTCGCAAACAGGCTCTGAGGAACGGTGAGCCGCAACCGAGGCGTTTCCG